>CBFCWR010000427.1:0-2446 GCA_965601575.1 uncultured Desulfofustis sp.
CGATTTCTACTTTTCTGCTGGTCAATCTTCTTATTCTGCTCAATATCTGGTAGGCGCAGCCGCCAGCATACTCTTGGAATTAAATATCAGATTTCGATATATTCTTCTCAATCGATTTCTCCAGCTTTTTGAACACACGGTAACAGATACCCATCGGATCGATTAGCTGCATTGGTTTGTGGATAATGGCCGTCACTTTGGTTTGATCTTCACGGACAGCTTTCAGGGTTACAGATATCAGTGTTGTGCCGGTCATCGACCAGAAGATCTGCTTCCACTCCAGATAGTGGTCTTCAGGGCTGACTCTTTGCGCCCCCCAGCTGATGATCTGGTCGCCGCTTTTGCGCACCAGTTCGTAGCTCTGCTCGAGATCGAGCGGCAGGGTAAGGGAAAATTCCTTGATCATCAGATTGACCGGAGTGCAGCCTGATAATCCGGCTCCTGGGTTAACTCGGGTACCAGTTCGGTGTAAATGACTTTGCCCTTCTCATCGATCACCACTACGGCCCGGGCCAGCAGTCCCCGACGCTGGGTGGAGATCATCGTGACTCCGTAATCCCGGCCAAACTCTGGAGTTCTGAAGGTCGATAGGGCGATAACATTATCGATGTTTTCAACTTCACAGAAGCGTTTGTGGGCGTATGGCAGGTCTGGTGAGATGCAGAGGACGACAGTGTTATCCATGGCGGCAGCCTGCTCGTTGAAGGCGCGCACGGATTTTGCGCATGTCGGCGTATCAATCGAAGGAAAGATATTAAGGATAACCTTCTTGCCGGCAAAATCGCTCAGGCCGACATCGGCGAGATCGGTGGCGGCCAGGCTGAAGGGGGGGGCAGCTGTGCCTATGGGCGGCAGGTTGCCGCTGATCTCGATCTCGATACCTTGACGGGTGATTGTAGTCATCGCTATCCTCGCTGGTTTGTTCTGGACATCAGTTCAGTGGCAACAATAAGGATCAATCGGGTCCGATTCAATCAGAATACCGGCAGCGAATTGCCGCTTTCATCAAATTCCATCTTCAGGGGTCCAGTCACCGAAACCACATTGTCTTTCGCGGAAAAATCCTCGACCAGCGCCTCCGAGACCAGCAGTTCCCCCAGATGCAGGGTGTCCCTGATGCGTACCATCCGGACCTTGGAAAAATCGATGATGTTGCAGGTCAGAATCGCAGCCCGCATCACATCAAAATCGGTGGGCAGAATCATGGGCAGGCGGGCCACTGAGGTAACCGTGGCGATCAGCGAGTTGACATACGTGGTTTCCAGGTCGGCCGAGTCGTAAAGCCGCTGCGTGCAGATATCTGCCTGTCCCACGCCGATGACATTGCCGTGCGATTTTTCGGTTGCCGACAATACCGCCAATCTCGCGATATTCGGACCACCCGTCGCATAGGGGGTGGCGTAGCGGCCAGTGATGTTGGGGTCCATGCCGTCGCCGGAAATTTCTTTGCCCATTCGATCGACAACTAGCACGTCTATCTGGCTGAGGCCGATTGAAGGCATGTAGGATTTTGAAATTTTCAGCAGTTCCGGCTCCCGCTCCAGGATTCTGTCGGCGTCAACAACTTCGATGATCGAGACGTTTTCTGCCCCGTCCTCTATAACCGCCACACCAAAAAGAACCGGCAGTTTTGCAAGTTTCATTCGGGTCATGGCGATGATATTTTCGGCCATTTTACCAAAGCCCAGCTGATGGCAGGATTTAGCCCCGATATCATTGCCGAGTCCGATGGCCAGCATCTTTACCAGCCCACTCTCATAGTCGGCATGAAAGGCGGTGTGGGTCTTGATCCGATTGATCACCACGATACCGTCGGCTGCGGATGCAATGCGGTCGATGTAGACCGGCAAACCGCTCTCTATAGTCCCTATCTCAACCACGTCGACACTTGCTCGAACAGGGCAGCCGACGGCAGCCTCTGTGACGCCCAGCTCAGCCAGCAGTTCGGCCTGCCCCTCGTCCGTCGCCTTGCCATGGCTGGCCATACCGGACACAATGAAAGGTTCGAAGCCAAGTTCCTGTAACGCCTTGACTACCGAAGCGGTGATCTGTCCGATATCGGCGATGCCGCGGCTGCCGACCGCAACGGCAATTCGCGCTCCCTGGCTGAGCGCAGCGAGCCGGGGCAGTGATCTGATCTGATCCCGGCACGATGTCTCAATGTCTTCCAGCGGGTTTACATAAAACTCCTGACGGACCCGATACATTGGGGGAATTTCGATATTTGCCAACAGCGATTGGACTGCTTCCATCTCTACACCTCTCAGTAAACCAACTAACTTCCAGGGAAGATCTTAAACCGTCGCTTTGGTTGCGCCGGTGCTGATGCCCCCATCCACCAGAACGGTCTGGCCGGTCATGTAGGCACTCGCGTCTGAGGCCAGATAAATAACCGTACCATCCAGATCATTGGGCTGACCCACCCGTTTCAAAGGAATTCTGTCGA
>CBFCWR010000428.1:0-2436 GCA_965601575.1 uncultured Desulfofustis sp.
AATCCCGAGGTGCTCGCCTGCCGCAGGTGGCGGCACCTCAAAGAAAGATAATGGATGGTAATCCCATTCAATAATCCTGGAGTAATTCATGTCACCTGTACTTTCCGGAGTTTATGCACCAATCGGTACTCCATTTGTGAATGAAGAAGTTGCGTACGATCAATTGGCCGGCAACATGGAAAAATATGCGGCTTCAAAACTATCCGGCTACCTCGCCATCGGCAGCAACGGCGAGTGCGTCAGCCTTTCCGGACAGGAAAAGGACAAGGTTTTGGGAACCATTGTCGCCCACAAAGCGCCGCACCAAAAAGTACTTGCCGGCGCCAATGCTGAGTCCACCAAGCTGACCATTGACCAGTGCAAGAGGGTGGCAGACCTTGGCGCTGATTTCGCCTCGGTTCTGACTCCCTGTTATTTCAAGAAAAAACTGACCGATCAGGCGATGATCAAATATTACCTCGATGTTGCCGAGGGCTCGCCAATTCCGGTGGCCTGCTACAACGCACCAGGCTTTACCGGCATGACTATCTCAACCGCGACCTTGACGGCCATTGCCTCCCATGACAATATCGTTGGTATCAAGGATACCTCGCCGGGGATGATCGGCAGCTATCTGCGGGTTTCCGAGGGGCTCGATTTCGATGTGTTTTCAGGTACGGCCAACACCCTTTTTCCGGCAATGATGATGGGCGCTACCGGCGGCATCGTCTCCCTCGCCAATGTCTTCCCCGATGTGTGCGCCACCCTTTATGATCGTTGTATCGCCGATGATCTGGCCGGCGCCCGTGAACTTCACCTGGTGATCGGCAATCTCAACTCCGCGGTGTCGGGCAGCTATGGTGTCGCCGGAGTAAAATATGCGAGTGAAGTAGCCGGTTTTCACGGCGGTGATCCACGCTTGCCGCTTTTGCCGCTGAACGATTCTGACAAGGAGTCGATCAGGCGGGCGATCGAGGCCACAGATTTCAGTCCTTTTCTTTAATCCTTCACTGATGCCGCACTCACCCCCCAGTCAATGGATCAGATATTAGCCATCGATATCGGAACCCAATCGTTGAGAGCGGGTATCCTTGACGGCCAACTGAACATTCTCGAACGTCAGCAGGTCCCGCTCACGGTCAGGGTGAGCAGAGGCACCCATGCCGAAATGGATGGTGAGGACATCTGGTCCGCGCTGGTGGCGGCATGTAAGGGGTTGGATCTGCGCAACAGAGTGGAGGCGGTGGTTTTGTCGACGCTCTGTCCATCCCTGCTGCCGATCGATGCAGCGGGCCGCCCCCTGTATCCGGCAATTCTGCACCTCGACAGGAGAAGCGAGGAAGAAGCCCGGTGGGCCCTGCACACCATCGGAGAGGAGACCTTTCTCAACATAGCCGGTAACCTGCCCATTCCCGGAGGCATCAGTCTCACCAGTTTGTTATGGTTGAAAAACAATGCTCCCGAGATTTACCGGAGAGAAGACGTCTGTTTCGGTCATGTGGCCACTCTGATACTGCGCCGGCTCACCGGTAAATTTCTCATCGATCCTTCAAACGCCTCATTTACTGGACTCTATGACACCGTTGGCTATACTGACTGGGACGAACGTCTGTATGGACCACTGGACATCGATCCCGATAAACTGCCGACAGTTGCGCATTCAAATAGTGTCGCCGGTGAAATCCTCCCCGGAGTTGCAGCTGATCTTGGCATACCAGAAGCGATACCGGTGGTGACCGGTGCCAACGATACCACCTGCGCCTGTGTGGGGGCCGAGGTCAATGCCGAAGGGGATCTTTTAAACACTTCAGGAACCGTTGACATTCTGGTGCTTTGCCTCGAGAAGCCGTTGACATCGCGACGACACCTGCTTCGTACCCATGCCTATCCCGGTAAATGGCTGGCCATGAGGACCGTTGGAGCCGGGGGAGGATCTCTGGAGTGGTTTAGAAAAAATTTCTGCAGAGAATTCGACAAAGAAGATTTTTACTCGAGCTATGTGAAGCACGTCCTTGACAATCCACCTCCTCTCAGATCATCTTTCCGCCCTTTTCTCTCGGGCAACAGACATCAGGTCGAGATGGCAACCGCATCATTTGAAAATCTCACGCTTGACTCAACCAGAGAAGAGATGCTTGTCGCCCTGTTGGACGGCATCGTCTCCTTCCAATTTGAAGAACTCGATGTCTGGAAGGATCATGTTGACTTGAACAAGTGCATCAAACATGTCGGGGGAGGAGCGACGAGCCGCTACACCGCGTTTAAACAGGAAAAATTGCCGGACTTCAAGCTTATGATGGTGGGCGAAACAACGCTCGCCGGGGCTGCAAGACTGGCTCTTGAAACACTGGAAAAGCACCGCCGAGCTCCATCCGAAACTTGAATCGTTAAATGAATGATCCGATTGAGAGGCCATCACATGATTCTTCCTGAAGCACTTTTTTTCGACATGGACGG
>CBFCWR010000429.1:0-2430 GCA_965601575.1 uncultured Desulfofustis sp.
AAAATGGGGTCTGACCCCGATTAATTTAGAGGTTGAAGTACCCCTTCACCGTGGTCCAGATCACCGTAAATATGGCGATCCAGACGAAAAGCCAGACCCAGAACAGGGTATCGCGTTTTTGGTCTAGATCGGGATAGAGATTTTCTGCAACGGTTTGCGTGAGCGTCGCCATCACCATGGAACTGACGAATATAATCAGAATCACAACCGCATGTATTATACCGGAAAACAAATTATCCATTTAGTTGTTAGTCGGTTTGGATTGCCGCATTTGTAATATCAGGCCACAGGGCATCTCTCTTCTCCATGGGTGATCATACCTGATTTTATCCAGTATTCAAATGGCCCCGGCGAACTCGGCGAGCGATGCGCGCGGCAAAGATGATCGGACTGCAGCCGGGCCTCACTACTTCTTGATGCGCCTGTAGACAAAAAGGAGCAGCAGGGCGCCGCCGATGGCCAGCAGCAGGCTGCCCAGGTTGAACCCGGTGACCTCGCCCAGGCCGATGGCCGAGCCGATGAAGCCGCCGACAAAGGCGCCGGCGATGCCGATCAGAATGGTGACGAAGATCCCGCCGGGTTCATCTCCCGGCATGATGAACTTGGCCAGCACACCGACGATCAACCCCATTATAATCCACGAAAAAATTCCCATGTCTTCCCCCTTTGGTGTGATGAGAGATCTTGAAGTGTCATAGTAAAGATAGGAAAGATCGAGTGATGCGCCAGAGGGGACGGTCTGATTTTCTGTCAGGATATCATCTGTATCAACTCATGAAATTATCGTCTGGGCCTTGTGTCGCTGCGACTGTTTCACGCCTTGTCAGCAGGCGTCCGCAGCACTAATGTGTGGTGAAGACATTACCGATGTTGATCAATTGAGGAGAGTAAGCCTGTGAAACAGATGAAATGTCCGGACTGCGGCGCGCAGTCCTTTTACGTGAAAGACCCCGACGACCGATTCACCATTTCCGAGTTCAGCCTCGAAGGCGGCGCGCTCGAATACACCGGTGATGAGCCGGAAGACGAGCGCATCCCGGTGCGGGACGATTCGGAAATCTTCTGCGACCGGTGCGCCTGGCATGACCGGTTGCGGGTAATAAAGCCCACGAAATGACCTATCCCTTATCTTCGGTGATACTTATGGCAGAACAAAAGGACCCCACCACTGGAAGAAACCTCGATCCGTTCTGGAAATGTCTGAACTGCGGCAATACCGTCCAGATACCGGCTCCCCCGGAGATCTGCCCGAGCTGCGAGCAGAAATGCGCCTTCAAGGATGTGACCTGCTACACCCCCGATTGCGGCGGACCCGGAAATATCGATCCACAGCTTTAGCTTCGGGTTTGGCCGGACCGGCGGGACTGCGATGAAAATCTGTCCCTGTCTGCAGTGCGAGAAGGGATGAGGTGATTAGTCCTTCTTCCGGGTGAGCTGTGGCTGGCCCTTGGCGATTTCCACCATGGTTTCCAGCCGGATGAGCCTTTCATTCACCTGCCGAAGGTCGCCGTCCATGCGGTCTACCTTGTCGATCAGGGTCGTCAGCCTTTCATTGAGCAGTATCCCCGCTTTCAATGCCTCCAATACCTTGTCGCTAACTCCCATGCTGAGCCTCCAGCAGGGCGTGGGTTTCATCCAGCCGTTTCTCGATCTCGCTTATCCGCTCGACCACATCCCTGGTCGTCTCGATCATGGTTTCTGCCAGCGCTTCCAACATGGCCTCGTCTTCTTCTGAGGACTCGGGGTTGAACGCGGCGACCGCCTCCCGCACCACTTTGGCAAAAGAGACTTTTCTAACGGCGGCGATTTTATCGACCTTGGCGATCATGCTCGGCGGCATGAGGATCGGCTTTCTCAACATGGTTTCATTGCTTATCGATCGGCTCATGACCGAACCTCCATCGGGGAAATCTTATGATGATGCTTTGTTTACCATAAATTAGCACATGTGCTGGACATGTGCAACTTTGGTAAAGGTTTCGGCCATGATGCTATATCAGAGTAGAAAGATGGGCCAGCCAGCACCTGGTTATTTGTGTGATGAAAGAGTGCGCTGATGGGAATTATAGCGATTATTTCTTACACAAAGGAAACAGTGACGAATCGTATAAATAACCAGAGTCAGCACGAAAGTGACCGTACCGACCGTGGCCGCGTGCCTGAGAAACAACTCGGGATCAGCGCGCAACGAGTTGTGTGCGAATGGGACACCTACCGAGAACAGCAGGTACCAGAACAGGGGGACGAGAAGCAGCGCTTGTGTTCTGAATGGATTTCCTCCCACATGACCACGATTGTTCTGACCGCTGACGCACCAGTTTATCGACTGCGAGTAGATACAGAGCAGAAGATAGTAGACGGCGATGCCCGCGACGCGGTGGACCATGTCCGGCGTGAGCCATTCGCTGTAGATATCGAGATTGAACAAGG
>CBFCWR010000430.1:0-2406 GCA_965601575.1 uncultured Desulfofustis sp.
CCCTCGTTGAACATTTCCAAGGCGTTGATGCAGCGGATAAAAGTCGATTTACCGGATCCCGACGGACCGATGACCACCACCACTTCACCTTTTTCTACCGTTGTCGACACATCATCGACCGCACGAACCACGACCCCGCGGCCAGTGAATATTTTTGTGACATTTTCTGCTCTAATCACTGACTCTGTACCTCCGCTCGAGATAAAAGACGAATTGCGACAGGACCGACGTGACAATCAAGTACATGGCGGCAACCACCAACCAGATCTCGAAAGTGGCAAAGGTCGAAGTGATAATCTCGCGACCCGACTTGGTAAGATCGGTGATGGCAATGACGGATACCAGAGAAGAATCCTTGATAAGACTGATGAATTGGCCGGACAGCGGCGGTAGAATTCGTTTGAAGGCCTGGGGCAGAATGACGTCTATCATCGCCTGGGGTAGGCTCATGCCGAGCGACCGGGCAGCCTCCATTTGGCCTTTGGCAATGGACTGGATGCCGGCCCTGATGATTTCAGCCACGTAGGCCCCGGCAAAAAGCGCCAATGCGCCAATTCCCGCTACATTTCGGTCCAGGTTGAAGACCGTGCCGATAAAGAAATAGGCAATGAAGATCTGCACCAGCAGCGGCGTCCCCCTGATCACCTCGACATAAATGGCGGCCAGTGTTCTGACCGTGTAGTTCTTGGAAATCTTCATCAACCCGGCGATCAGGCCGATGATCAAACCGAATACGCTGGAAAGTGCCGAGATCCACAGGGTGGTCCACAAACCGGTGAGCAGCGGGCCCATCCGCCATTGATAGACGTAGCCGATGGTATCTCCGTCGAAGAGGTCATCACCACTATCGACCTTGATGGTCTCGGCGTCGACGGTTACTTGCTGCTGTTCGCCATCAAGGGATTCGAGCTCGACCACCGCATCGCTCCCTGCCACCGAAACCTCTTTCACCACCCCGTCGAAGGGCGTTTTTATAACATCTTCACCTTTATACAGGAAGTATTGGGGGACCCGGTACCAGCGCCATTCGTAGTCGATACGCTGTACCGAGCCATAAATTCCTGCGGCCGACACGATCAATATGGCGGCCAGCAGGAGTTTCCAGGGCCATACCTTCTCTGCGGCATTCACCTGATGTCAGCCTCTATTGAATTTCTTTGAGCCAGGAATCGTCGCCGAACCATTTGTTGTAAATCCTTTCGTAGGTTCCGTCGTTTTTGATCTGGAACATGAAATTGTTGAGCCAGTTCAGAAAATCGGGATCGCCTTTTTTGACGGCCCAGGCCAGCGGCTCATAGGTGAACGGCTTGTCGAGGTGAAAGATCTTTCCACCGCCTTTTTCGGCATTGGCAATGGCGTTGAACGGCAGATCATAGACGAATGCATCAATTTTACCGTTCAGAAGTTCCATGACCCCTTCCTGCTCGGTCTCGTAGCTGATGTAGGTGGCATTGCCCAGCAGCCGCTTGGTGGCCTGCTCGCCGGTAGTGCCAAGCTTGGAGCCGACAGTATACTTAGGATCATTGAGATCCTTGTAGTAGGCCACGGTTCCTTCATGTTTATTGTTAACAAGCACCGATTGACCGATGATGATATAAGGCTGGGCGAAGTTAATCGACATGTTGCGCTCCTGGGTCAGCGTCATACCCGACATGATGATGTCGAACTTGTCGGTCAAAAGTGCGGGGATGATCCCGTCCCAGGCGGTGGAGACCAGCTCCAGCTCCACTCCCATGGCCTTGGCCATGCGCTTGGCCATATCGACGTCAAAACCGATGATTTCACCTTTCTTGTTGGTGAGTTCAAACGGCATGTAGCCCGGTTCCATACCGACACGCAGTTTACCTCTCTTCTGGATCTCTTCCAGAGCCCCGGCGAACAGGGTGGTGGTGCTGAGCATAAACGCAGCCAGTACAACGCACATCATTGCAAGTCGTTTCATTACATTCTCCTTTTTCATTATTGAATCGTCAGGTCAGGCGGTCCTTCCAGGATGTAAGTACCGCTTCTATCACTGCCTATCTTCGGATTTATCCTCAATTCGGGGTCGTGCTGGGCACTTGAAAACACGACGTATTCCGAACAGTGGATAAATCATTCAGGACTGATTAACGATCACTCGTCTAAATCAGATATGCAGGGAGATCGTCTCCGCACGCTCCAGTCGTGTGTCCCCGACCTACCTGTATTTTTTGAAGATCGAGGACCGTACAGCGGCCCCGTCCCTCCTCCTGCTGGAAAACTCCCAGCGAAGTGCTTTTTATAACACAGCCCCTGCACCAGAACAACTTCCTTTTGACAAACCAAATGGAGCAGATCGATTATTGTTAATCTCCTGAGTTTTATCTCATGGATGAGCCTTTTGCAAAACTAAGATTTTCGTTCAAAATCAAGGCATGCGAGAAA
>CBFCWR010000431.1:0-2403 GCA_965601575.1 uncultured Desulfofustis sp.
CCAGAAACCAGCAGGCGGTGCTTGACGTCGCCGTGGATTTCGACGATTTTGTCTCTCCTCGATTCGGCGGCCTTTTCAACCTGGACATTGATCTTGACGGCGAGGGAGAATCTCTGGCTGACTTAATGGGCAGCCTCAACGGCTATTTTGCCACCGCACTCAAAGACGTGGAGTTGGAAAAATCGTTTATGAGCCAGTTCGGTGCCGGGCTGCTGTCGAATTTGAACCCACTGGACAGTGAGAAGACAAAACTTGAATGCGCGGTGGTCCGCTTCGACATCGAAGATGGCCTCGCCGACTTCCATAAAAAGATCGCCGCCCAGACCACTGAAGTGACCTGGATGGGAGGTGGAGAGATCAATCTGAAAACCGAGGAATTGGATGTCGGCATTGCGCCCAAAGCCCGGGGGGCAATAAGCGGGCTTACCAATGTCGGCCTTGCTTCGCTGGTTCACGTGGGGGGTACCCTTGCCGAACCCAAAGTAGGTATAGATGTAAAGGATGTGGCTAAGAAATATGTCGGCTACTCAGCTTTCATCGCCACTGGCGGATTATCTTTTCTGGCCCAGAAAGTGGTTGATACCGCGCAGGCCAATGTGGATCAGTGCGAGAAAATTCTGGGAGATCTGGCAAATCTTGAAGATGAAGAAGCACAAACCGAATCGGACAACTAATTCAGGTGATGAGCATCTGCTGGAAGCGCTGGTATCTTTTCTTTGTCGCCCTGTTTCTCTGCTCCTGTGTTCAGAAGCTTCCCCCTCCTGAACCGGGGCATGGTCTGGTCGCGGTGCCGTTCAAGGTGAGCAATCCCACATCCTACCAGCTCATCCGGGCCATTGAACTGAAGAGCAGCAGGGATGAAAGCTTTTCTCTGAGAATTGCTGCCCCCCCGCTCAACGACGATGTGGTGTTCTCCCCACCGATCCCGGCGGGGAGCTACCTGATCGATTACTATCTCACCAAGGTCGTGCCAGTGCCCGGCGTCAATGACGGACTCAGGCCCCAGTCGATAAAGTTGCCGTCCCCGGTCCAGATTTCCATCGAGGAAGGAGAACTTTACCTGCTTCCGTTAATCTTCAAGGCTGCCCAGTCGACCAGGGCGGATTATATCTATTGTAGAATCTCCCATGCCCCCTTGGGGGAATCTCAGGCGCTCTATTACCGGGACAAGCTTTCCGGAATGGAAAACGGTGATCGCTGGCGACTGGTAATGGACTAGACCGCGCCAATTTTCGCCGCCGGCCAAGACAGTTTTCGCTGATACTCTCGTTTTATCCCCACTCTCATTGCAGACCAATCCGGCCGAACTGCATCGATACACCTGGGAATCTAGGCTGAAATTCGTTTAAATCAGCGGGACAATGTAGTACTCTTTGAGCCTTAAACGGATAGATTGTGTCAGATAGGACTTTCAGCGGAGGAGTCAGTTTTGGTTAAATTCACGCAAATTGTCAGGGCATTCATAAACGGCATCGCCAGAAGTAAGTTGTCGCTGGTCGGGGCGACCATGACCACCGCCTCATTTCCCATCCTGCTGGCGGGTATTCTCCTTGAATTATTTGGCTATATTCACAATCAGTATTTCGGCTTTGTGCTCTACATGTTCGTTGCTCCAGCGTTTATTATCGGGCTCGTGCTGATTTTCCTCGGGCTCTTTTTCTTCAAGGGCAAAGAGGATGTGGGGGTTTTTACCCACGAGTACCTCAGCGAGAAGCTGACGGTGCCGGAGAATTTCATCAAGGTCAGAAAGCTCATATTCCTGGCCACGAGCCTGACCTTTGTCAACGTCTTCGTCATTATTCTCCTGGCATATACGGGCTACCACTACACGGAATCCAATGAATTCTGCGGCCAGCTCTGCCACACGGTGATGGAGCCTGAATATACGACCTATCTGAATTCGCCGCACAGCAGGGTGAAATGTGTTGAGTGCCATATAGGTTCTGGTGCCCAGTGGTTTGTGAAGTCGAAACTGTCGGGTACCAGACAGCTTGTCGCGGTGGTGGCTAAATCGTATGCAACGCCAATCGAGACCCCCGTGCACGGCCTGCGTCCCGCCCGCGATACCTGCGAGGAGTGCCACCGGCCTGAGCTGTTCCACGGTGACAAGCTCTACATCAAGGATAAGTTCCTATCCGATGAGAACAACACCCACGTGCAGACCATCATGCTGTTGAAGGTCGGCTCCGGCGGCTACCAGGGGTCCGAGGCCCACGGTATCCACTGGCATGTGGCGGAAGAAAACAGGATAACCTATACCCACAGTGACTGGGAGAGAGAAAAGATAAACCAGGTGACGCTCACCAAGCCGGACGGCACCAAGGTGGTTTTCGACAAGCATGACGGTGAGGTACCTCCAGAACAGCAGGTCTACACCAGGGAGATGGACTGCATAGATTGTCA
>CBFCWR010000432.1:0-2390 GCA_965601575.1 uncultured Desulfofustis sp.
GAAGACCTGCCCTATTCCAAAGATCGCTCACCTTAATTCCTGCCGGCCACCCTGTCTATCCGCAGGCAAACCACTCGCGGACAATGGCAGTAGTGACCAAGGGGAAGACTTTGCCAGAGAACTTTACCCAGAGCGCCGCCAGGGGTGCATCGACAGGTGTTCCTCCTCATCAACAGGCGTACCGGTGGGTCATGCTCCTGCTTTTGTGGCTGTTGTACTTCTCTTTCGGTGTCGTAATCAGAGCACCATCGCCCCTGGTTACCCCGATTCTTCACGATCTGCACATGACCTATGGTCAGATGGGATTTGTGCTTGGGTCCTGGCAAATGACCTACATCGTTTTCGCCATTTGCGCCGGGGTCATCATGGATCGCTGGGGGATACGGCGATCCATTTTTTTCGGAGCGCTTGTGATTGCTCTCTCGGCACTGCTCCGCTCAGCCTCGACAGGATTTATTTCCCTGCTGTTCTTTGTCGCTCTCTTTGGGATTGGCGGACCAATGATATCGATCGGCTGCCCTAAAACTATCGCCACCTGGTTTCAGGGAAAAGAGCGGGGTACGGCCATTGGCATCTATTCCACCGGTCCCTGGATCGGCAGTATGGTTTCACTCGCTGCAACCAACAGCGTGGTCATGCCGTTGACCCATCACAGCTGGAGGATGACCTTCCTCTGGTATGGGGTGGTGAGTCTGATCATCGCACTGCTCTGGTGGGTTCTGGCAAAGGATGTCGATGGTAGAGCAAGTGCTGAGCGCTTCAACGTGCTGCGCGTGCTCAAAGATCTTCTCGGGGTGCGCCGGGTTCGGCTGATTCTATTATCGGGACTGCTGGGATTTGGAATAATGCACGGCTATTTCGCCTGGCTGCCTAAAATTCTTGAAGATGGCGGCATGTCAGCTGCCGAAGCGGGAGTTGCCTCCGCCCTGCCTTTTCTGACCAGTATTCCGGCGGTATTAATTCTACCACGCTATACAAAAGCAGGTTTTCGGGACTGGATGATCGGAATATTGGCCGTCATTGCGAGTCTTTCCATACTCTGGGTAGTCATACTCGGCTGGCCGGTCATACCGGGACTGCTGCTGTTCGGGATTTCCGGTCCCTGTCTCATGCCTCTTCTGGTTCTGTCTTTGATGGAGACCCCCGAAGTCGCGTCAAACTACCTGGGATCTGCCACCGGCGTGTTTTTCTGCGTCGCTGAGATCGGCGGTTTTCTCGGTCCGTTCATTGTCGGCTCCCTCGTCGATGTATTCGGGAATTTTGTGCCGGGCGGGGCCTTTCTCGTCATTCTTGGCGCTGGCATTCTCTGGTCCATGAGCATTCTTGCTTTAAAGCAGAAATAACGCTACTTTCCGAGATTCCAGGGGGGGCTTCCTTTCTCATTTTTCAAAAGAGCCCCAATCGTTGTCTCCAGGGTCCCGATCGGTTAGGCTTTGCGCGCTTAGATAAAGATTCTGTTGCCTGGCAAGCCCTTTGGGGATGAGCCTGAATAGAGGTTAGCCCCGTACTTGGATACCCCACAACCAGAAGAACACGAGAACAGGTTACTGCCGATGATGCCGATTTTTTCCTGGCTGCGTGAGACGAGAGAAAAAAGATCTCGGGTCCGCTATGAACGCAACAAGTTAAGAAAAATAGCCGCGTATGCTGAAAAGTACGGGGTCAAGACCGCATCGGACTACTCGTTTCAAACCGGCACCGGAGAAGATGAATACCTCCGCACGCTCAAACGGAAATTACAGGATGAAGGGGTGACCATGCTCGGCTCCCGCAAGCTCGACACCCTGCGTCACTGCGCCGAACATTGTCTGCGTGAGGATATCGCCGGCGACTTCATTGAAACAGGGGTCTGGAAAGGTGGGGCCACTATCTTATTGGCCGGCGTGTTGCAGGCTTATGGCAACAAAGACAAAAAGGTCTACGTCGCCGATTCCTTCGCCGGTCTCCCGCCGCCCGATGAAGAAAAATACCCTCTCGACAAAGGCGACACGCATCATACCAGAGCGGATCTGGCAGTTGGACTGGATGAAGTGAAGGCTAATTTTGCCCGCTTTGAATTGCTTTCCGATAGGATTGTGTTCATCAAAGGTTTTTTTGAGGAGTCATTGCCTACAGCACCAATCGGCAACCTGGCTTTACTGCGACTCGACGGTGATATGTATGGCTCTACGATGACGGTATTGGAACAACTCTACCACAAACTCTCGGTTGGCGGCTTCCTGATTTTAGATGACTGGCTGCTTTCAGGAGCGCGGCAGGCGCTGCTCGATTTTCGCGATCGTGTTGGAATAACGGAGCCGCTTTACCAGGATTTTTCAGGAGTGTACTGGCAAAAAACCAGAAAGACTGAACCATTGCTCAACCTCGATCGCAGATGAGCAATCAGCCAA
>CBFCWR010000433.1:0-2370 GCA_965601575.1 uncultured Desulfofustis sp.
CTTATGCAGGTGCATCCTGTACTTGTGAATGGAACCTGCCCAAGGCCGGCCCAAGGCCGTAGGATCGAATTCATGAGGTATTTACTCGTTCCTGCATCCTGCCTGGTACTGGGCGGATATATGACGCAGGGGTAAGCGAAACGGGTGTACTTCTTTTAAATCATATATTGAGTGCTCTTAGAATATCATTCTTTATGCTACGGTTATATTTCTCTTACTTTCTTCCTCGGCAAACGGCGATGATTCTCCCACCAATTCGGCAGACCTAATAGATGCTAAGAGGCACCAGTTCACGTAGCAGTCACGCAACAGGCACGAATAACTAATCGGTATCTTTGCCTTTGTACTTAAAATAGCATTGGGCACACAGCGACTGATAAGTCACGTTGTTATGGCCGTCAATGGCCAGCTGCTCACCTTCGAAGACGAATGTACCGTCCACTTTTCTGGCGTTGGCCATGGCCTTGCGTCCGCATGTACAGATGGTTTTCAATTCCTCCAGGCTATGGGCCAGGAGCAGCAGCCGTTCACTGCCGGGAAAGCCTTCCATCAGAAAGTCGGTACGCAACCCGTAGCAAATCACTGGTATGTCCAGCAGCACGGCGACCTCGAACAATTGATCGGCCTGAGCTCTGCTGAGGAACTGGGCCTCATCGACGAGGGCGCAGTGGAGGGGGCCGTTTTCGGTGTTGTAGTTATGTATCAAGTCGAAAAGATTGTCATCCGGACCGGCAAGAATATCGACCCGACGGCTCAGATCAAGCCTGGAGACAATCTCGTCATCGCCTTTCAGGTCGCTGCCTGGCTTGACGAGAATGGTGTTCATGCCCCGTTCCCGATAGTTGTGATCAACCTGGATCAGGGCGGTTGATTTACCACAATTCATCGCACCGAAGCGGAAATAGAGTTTGGCCATGGACTCACTCTCTGCTCTGTAGTGGTGATTTCTGCTGCCGAAGTTGACGGCGGCGGCAAATATAGTAACTGTACTACGATGGTCATCGCGCATGCAAGCCCTGGACAGGAGGAGTAATGCGCTCCATGTTGAGGGGCGTCTTGGGCAGATGATGTTATGTTAAGGTATGGTGATACTATGCAGATGCAGGATATCATTCTTAAAAAACGAAACGGCCAGGCCCTGTCCACGGAAGAGATCAATTTCTTCGTGAAGGGCTGCACGGCAGGTGTCATCCCCGATTACCAGGCTTCAGCTCTGCTCATGGCCGTCTGGTTTGCACACATGGATGAGCGTGAGACGGCAGATCTTACCAGGGCCATTGTTGACTCGGGCGAGAGAGTCGACCTCAGTTCCATCGCCGGGGTCAAGATCGACAAGCACTCCACAGGCGGTGTGGCCGACACCACCACCTTGATTACCGCCCCCCTGGTGGCGGCCTGCGGCGGCAGGGTTGCCAAGATTTCGGGCCGGGGGCTGGGGCACACCGGTGGCACCATAGATAAACTCGAGTCGATTCCCGGTCTCGATCCCCTGCTCACCATGGACGATTTCATCGGGGTGGTGAACAAGTGCGGTCTGGCGATCATCAGCCAGTCGCCGAATCTGGTGCCGGCTGACAGGCTTCTTTATGGACTGCGCGATGTCACCGGTACGGTTGACAATGTTTCCTTGATAAGCAGCTCAATCATGGGCAAAAAACTGGCTGCCGGAGCAGATGTCATCGTGCTCGATGTCAAATGCGGAAACGGCGCCTTCATGCGCAGCCTCGACCAGGCCCAAGAGCTGGCCGCAATGATGGCGGCGATCGGCCGGCAGGCAGGTAAACCGACCTCGGTACTGATTACCGACATGAACCAGCCGCTTGGTCAGGCAGTCGGCAACGCACTGGAGGTGGAGGAGGCGATAGAAGTGCTGCGCGGCGAGGTGACTGGAGATTTAAAGAAAGTAGCCCTGGCTCTGGCAGCAGAAATGCTTGCGGCTGCCGGTCTCAGCGAGGGAGTTGACCAGGCTGAGGCCAGGCTTGAAGAAGCCCTGAATAAAGGTGAAGGACTGCAGTGCCTGGGGAAAATGATCGAGCTTCTCGGAGGAGACCCCCGGGTCTGCGACGATCCTGCATCGCTGCCCCGGGCAGCGGAGACACTGACGCTCACCGCTGACAGGCAGGGATATCTCGTTGGTATTGATACCATGGGTATCGGCCAGGCTGCACAGCTTCTTGGGGCCGGGCGAGCCACCAAGGATGATGACATCGATCCGGCGGTGGGACTGAGGATGAGAGTGCGGCTGGGTGACAGGATTGAAGTGGGTATGCCCGTGGCGGAGCTTCACGTCAACCGCAGGGAACATCTCGACAAAGCGATTGACAAGGTACTCGGATCTCTCGCTGTCGACGAGCTGACTCCCCCGCCAGC
>CBFCWR010000434.1:0-2367 GCA_965601575.1 uncultured Desulfofustis sp.
GGCAGGGATGATTTCCTCGTACTTGCCGTTTTCAGCGAGAATCTCTACTCGACCGGAGTCCTGGAAAAACTCAGGGCCCTGCATGAAGATCTGGAAGCATCGGTCCCATTTCTGGAGGACATTACCTCACTCATCAATGTCAGAGATGTACGTGGAGTTGGAGACACCCTGCTGGTTGAGGACCTGGTGCCCCGCACACCAACAACCGATGCAGAGCTTGAAGCACTGCGCAAGCGCGTTTTAAGCAATCCGCTCTATGTCAACAACCTCATCTCTGAAAGCGGCGAGTACACCGCCATTCTTCTGCAGAGCCAGGTATATGGCGGTGTGGCTGAAGAGGATCTGTTCTCAGGCTTCGATGAATCTCCCGAGGCGAATGCGGACACTACCGGACAGCCTGAACAGTATTATCTCTCGGACCTCGAAAATGATCAATTTGTCCAAGCCGTGTATGAAGTGCTGGCCCGTCACCAGGATGAGGCTTTCCAGATATCCGCGGCAGGGCCTCCAGTCAACCTGCATGCGATCAAGTATTATATGCAGAAGGACGCCTTCACGTTCATGATACTGGCGCTGCTGGTCATCGGCTCCTGCCTCTTCCTGATGTTCCGCCGCGCCAGCGGTGTGGTTCTCCCGCTCATGCTCGTTGGCCTGTCCCTGGTCACCACCGTGGGGCTGATGACCCTGCTGGGGGTGTCGTTCAAACTACCGACCACGATGCTCCCCTCCTTCATCCTCACCGTCGGTGTCGGTGCCTCGATTCATGTCCTCTCCCTGACCTATCAGAACATCCGGCACGGAATGGACCGGCAAGAAGCCATAATCGGTGCCTATGGTCACTCTGGAGTGGCTTTGCTGATGACCTCCTTGACCACCTCGGCCGGTCTTGCTTCATTCTCCATGGCCAAGGTCGCCCCGATCGCCGATCTGGGCATCTTTTCGGCAATCGGGGTCGGAATTTCACTGATCTATACCTTTACCTTTCTACCGGCAACACTCTCACTTTTGCCTCTTAAACAAATATCCCGAAAAAAATCGCAGAGGCTGACGCTGATCGATCGATTTCTTTCTAGGGTTGCCGCTTTCAGTATCGCCCGCCATCGACTGGTGCTCGGAATCTCTGGCGTGATCCTTTTGTCCGGCCTGATCGGCGTCACCAAGGTGCTGTTCTCCCATGACGGACTCGAATGGCTGCCCGAGGAGCTCGGCGTCCGCCAGGCAACCCAGCTGCTGGATCGAGAATTGAAGGGAACCGTGGTGCTGGAAATGGTGCTCGACACCGGCAGGGAAAACGGGCTCTACGATCGTGAGACCCTGCTCGATATGGAGCAACTCATGGCTGATCTGGTGGCCGACTACGCCGACCACGAGGTACCGATTGGCAAAGCGCTGGCGATTACCACGCTGCTCAAGGAAATTCACCAGGCATTGCATGGCAATGACCCGGCCTTTTACAAGATACCAGACAACGAAAAGCTGATCCCTCAGGAATTCCTGCTCTTTTCCAATACCGGGTCAGACGATATCGACAACCTCACCGACAGCCAATACCGTTTTGCCCGCGTCACGCTCAAAGTGCCCTGGCAGGATGCCCTGCTCTACATACCCTTCATCAGCGATGTGACCGACAGGTTTTCCGAGACCTTTGGCAGCCGGACGCTGGCAGGCGGCCAGCCCATGCAGGTGGCCGCCACCGGTATCATGTCGCTGTTTGGCAGGATTATCCATGCCGCCATCTATTCAGCCGCCCAGAGCTATGGTATCGCCCTGGTGGTCATCACCATCATGATGATCCTGTTGATCGGCAACCTGAAGCTGGGCCTGATCAGCATGATCCCCAACCTCGCTCCGATCATCACCGTGCTCGGACTGATGGGCTGGCTTGGCATCAATCTCGACATGATCACTATGCTCATCGCCTCGATCGTCATTGGCCTCGCCGTCGACGATACCATCCATTTCATGTACAACTTCAGGCGCTACTATCAGCAGACGGGAGATTTGAACGTGGCGGTGGAAAACACGCTGATGACCGCCGGCAGGGCAATGCTGACCACCAGCGTGGTTCTTTCCTTGGGCTTTTTCATCTTCATGTTTGCCGAAATGAACATCTTTTTCTATTTCGGACTGCTGGCCGGCAGCGCTGTTCTTCTGGCTCTCGGCGCCGATCTGCTGCTGGCGCCGGCGCTGATGACCCTGGTCGTTAAAAGAAGAAAAGGCGAACAGTTACTCTAACCAGCCTGAAAACTCCTGAAGAATTTTTTATCAAGAGTCTTGACCATCAGCGGTGAGCAATCTTCTGATCCGCCCGAGTGCAATCCGGCAGACGATGAGATAGGGCAGCGCCCACCAGGGCATGTCAAAAGC
>CBFCWR010000435.1:0-2337 GCA_965601575.1 uncultured Desulfofustis sp.
TTTAGGTACCAGTGGGGGAACCCGTGAGAGTTCGAGTCTCTCCTTTCGCACCATAATGAATCAAATGTAGTCTCCGGCAGAAAAATTCCTGAAACACTGGCTCGAGACACGAGACCAGGAAGCATATAAACGACAAGGTTGAAGAGGTGAAGGGATGGAAGTTTCCATAGAAAATACCGGCGGGCTATCACGCCGCATGACTGTACAGGTCCCGGCCGAACGTGTTGATCAGGAGGTAGGATCCCGTCTGCAGTCCATGAGCCGGACTGTGAGACTGGATGGCTTCCGCCCCGGCAAGGTCCCGGTAAAGGTGATTGAACAAAAATACGGGAAACAGGTCCGACTGGAAGTTGTTGACCAGATCGTGAACTCAACCCTCCAGGACGCACTGACGCAGGAGAATCTGAAACCTGCAGGCACTCCCACCATCGAGGCCACGGATTCACAGGCTGGTGAATCTCTGGAGTACACTGCCACATTCGAAGTCTTCCCGGAAATCAGTGGCGATATCGACTACAGCTTTTCGGTCACAAGACCCATAGTCGAAATCACCGAGTCCGATGTCAACGACATGCTCGACAACCTGCGGCGGCAGCGTGCTACCTGGAATGAAGTCAATCGTCCCGCGGCAGTTGACGACCAGGTAACCATCGATTTCGAAGGCACGGTAGACGGTAATGCGTTTGCCGGTAACAAGGCAGACAAGATACCGCTGGTACTCGGCTCAAACACCATGATCCCGGGGTTTGAAGACCAGCTTGTCAACGCCAGTGCGGGAGAGGAAAAGACCCTCGACATCACCTTCCCTGAAGACTATCCATCTGCAGAAGTAGCAGGCAAGGCAGCCAGGTTTGCGGTCAAAGTCCATTCTGTCTCGGAAATGTCACTGCCCGAAATTGACGATGAATTTGCCCGGGCATTTGGCATTACAGAGGGCGGAGTTGAAGCGCTCACTCGTGAAATCACCAATAACATGGAACGTGAACTCAAGGGGCTGATCAAATCCAAACTCAAGAACCAGGTCTTCGATGGCCTGCTGATGAGCAACCCGGTCGATGTTCCAGCCACACTTGTCGATTCAGAGATTGCCACTTTGCAGCAAGCAGAAGACAGCAAGGGGCTGGATGCCGATGCCTTGCGAAGCAGAGCCGAAAAACGTGTCAGGCTGGGAGTGATCGTCAGTGAAATTGCCAAGCTGAACCAGATACAGATTGACCCTGACCGCGTCAGGGAACTGGTTGAAACCATTGCGGCATCCTACGAGAAGCCGGAAGAGGTCGTGCAGTGGTACTATGGCAACCAGGAAATGCTTTCCGGCGTACAGTCAGCCGTCATCGAGGAGCAGGTCGTGGAGTGGATTATTGAACACAGCGGCGTTGACGTAACAGATGAAAAAACCACCTTCTCCGCACTCGTCGAAGAAGCCAAACAGTCTCAAGGATAAATCGTTAATGACCGATAACACACCTATGAATGGCGCACAGAATACGCAGGCCCTGAACCTTGTCCCGATCGTCGTTGAACAGACGGCAAGGGGCGAAAGATCCTATGATATCTACTCACGCCTCCTCAAGGAGCGCGTAATCTTCATGGTAGGCCCCGTCGAGGATTACATGGCCAACGTCATCGTGGCACAGATGTTGTTCCTCGAATCGGAAAATCCTGACAAGGACATTCATCTCTATATCAATTCACCAGGTGGCTCGGTAACAGCCGGCCTCGCGGTATACGACACCATGCAGTTTATCAAGGCCGATGTCAGCACCATGTGTATAGGTCAGGCCGCCAGCATGGGCGCACTGCTGCTGACCGGTGGTGCAAAGGGCAAGCGTTTTTGCCTGCCACATTCCCGCGTCATGATTCACCAGCCGCTGGGCGGCTTCCAGGGACAGGCGACCGATATCGACATCCATGCCAGGGAAATTCTGCTGATCAGGGAAAAACTCAACCGGATTCTTGCCAACCACACCGGGCAGCCCATGGATACCATCAGAAACGATACGGATCGGGATAACTTTATGGGGGCTGAAGAGGCCAGGGCCTATGGCCTGATCGACGAGATTATTGAACAGCGCAGCGACGAGTCGAGCCCGGATATCAGCTGATCACGACAGCGCCCGTATTGATCCAGAGTGCCGCCAAATGAATCAATACCCTTGAAAATGAGATGGTGGATTTCGCCAAACCGGGATCGAAGGAGTTGATTTATAATAACAAATGATGATAAATATGGGCTGCGGCTGGATACCGTTAAACACACGCGAGGGTATTTATGAGCAACGAACGTAACGGCAAGGGCGAAGACGGTAAACTGCTCTACTGTTCCTTTTGCGGCAA
>CBFCWR010000436.1:0-2334 GCA_965601575.1 uncultured Desulfofustis sp.
CTATCCGGTCTTATTGCGTTAAATACTTGAGAATCTCCACCACCTGGTCCGGCGTCTGGGCCCAGGCCATGGCCGAGCCGTCCACTTCTTTGAGGGGATGGATCACGTCCTCATCGTGCAGGGTGATATATGGTATCTGCAGCGCCGCACAGTAGCCCGCATCAAAGGCGGCATTCCACTGCTTGTAGCGATCGCCGAACCTGACAACGACCAGGTCGCTGGCCTCGATCAGGGTCTTTGTCCTGATCTGGTTTACCTTGGCCGATTTATTGTCGCGCCAGTAATTGCTGCTCTCGGCGCCCAGGACGTCGCCGGCGGCGTCGCTCCGGTCGTGGTCGGTGACCGCCGAGGTGAATTCGATCGGCAGATTTTCCTTTTCCGCGCCCTCGATGATCTGCTGCCGCCAGTTGCTGTGAATCTCTCCTGAGAGGTATACATTCCACTGCATGAGTTGCTCCTTTAACTGTGTGGATAATTGAAAGTAAGTGCGATCAACCACTGGTTGACCAGCTGCTCTGGCAAAACGGGCCTTATACCATATGCTGGAGTTGAACGCACCTGGTTATGCTGAGTCGAAAAAGATGGAAGGAGAAAGGTCTATGCCCCCGAGATCACTTACAAGATCAGGAAAAAAACTGCGGAGACTAGCGGTTATCGAGTGATCTGAGGTATTGCCGGATGATGCTTTCCCTGCCGGTCAGGACCGGTGTTTTATCCCGCTTCCGGAGCTGATAGTCGTACATCGGATCGTAGTAGTGGCGCAGCAGCAGCCTGATCCAATGCTTGTGGGCCTGGGGGTCGCCGTTTTCTTCCTGGTGGTAGCAGCCCGACTCGAGCAGCGCCTTTACTTCTTCATGCCGTTCAGCTCCAAGCCGCTTGGCAATACGCGCCAGGCTGCGGTTCATTTCTTCGAACCAGTGCCACATGCGCCGGGTCGCGTCTGCCTTGCCGGTCAAATCGCCGCGACGCCTCTGGGCCTCGATCACGTATTCCTGATAGATGTTGTCGACTCGCTCCTCGAAGTCGATTTCCAGCACCACCAGGTCGCCGGACAGGAAAAACTCGGCGAGCTCCTTGGGCAAATAGCGGCTGCCCACATGCCGCCCCTCGTCCTCCAGCAGCAGATGGGAGTGGCCGCCGCTGGAGTGTCTGATCAGGGCCGCGGACAGCCGGTTTTCGAAATCGGCTTGACCGGGCTGGGGCGTGGTGAAGCGGCCGAAGGTGGAACCACGGTGATTGGCCAGGGCCTCGAGATCGATGGAGTTGGCCAGGGAATTCAGCAGCCGGGTTTTCCCCGAGCCGGTCCGGCCACCCACCAGTACCGGCTTGCAGTTCATGGATGCAGGTTCGAGGCGGCTCAGCAGGTAAGTGCGCATGGCCTTGTAGCCCCCCTCGATCCGGCTCACCTGGATGGAACCCTGTTGATAAATCCAGCGGGCCGCAGTCTCCGATCTCATACCGCCCCGGGCGCAGTAGACAACCGCCTCCGGATAGCGCTGCAGGTAGGCACACCAGATCTCGCTGAGCATGTGCTGCTTGGTCTCGTCAACCAGGTTGTTTGCCACCCTGAAAGCTTCTTCCTTGCCCTTCTTGCGATAGGTGAGGCCAACCTGGTGGCGTTCGTCGTCGTCGAGCAGCGGGATGTTCACCGCAGATGGCACCGCTCCAGCCTTGAACTCCACCGGCGAGCGGACATCGATCATCGGCGTCTGGTCGACGATGATTTCTTCGAATGCTGCGGTCTGTTGATCTTTAAACATTGGGGGACACTTTTCTCAGCTTTACCGGAACACTACACTTCAGACATATCACGAGGCCCGGTTCAAGGTCAAATAATGGAAGCCTAAGGCAATATTTAATCAAAACCAAAAACTCAGACACTACTTTTCAACCTGGCAATTAAAGGATTTTTATGGAACTGTTTTCTCCACATGAAAAGCTGGTCCAGTTCGGGTATAGTTGTACCGTATCTATTTTGCAGTGCGATCAACGCATCACACAATTAACCACAACTATGGAGGTTTATTATGGCCACAACAACAGAAAATCTGTCTGAAGCATTTGCCGGTGAGAGCCAAGCATTCCAGAAATACAGCGCTTTTGCCAAGAAGGCTCAGAAGGAAGGCTTTACCAACATTGCCAAGCTCTTCGCCACCACGGCGCAGGCAGAGCAGATTCATGCCGAGGGCCACCTGAGGGCGCTCGACGCGATCGCCTCAACCGCTGATAACCTGCAGGCCGCCATCAACGGCGAAACCTATGAATATACCGAGATGTATCCGCCCATGGCCGATCTCGCCGCCGAGGAGGGACACAAGGCCAAGACCATGTTCC
>CBFCWR010000437.1:0-2327 GCA_965601575.1 uncultured Desulfofustis sp.
CATTAAATTTCTGGTCAGACCGCTGATTAGTCAGTGGATGTATAAACGTTATAACTCACCATAAGGCATCTTCGGCTATTCTTAATAGGGCGGTTCGTACGGGTCAAGGGCACCGGTTGGGATCGGCGGGTATTTCTTCAACGAAGCCACGTGCTCCTCTAACTGAGGCAGGGCTGCTTTAGGTACCCACGTATGCGGAAAGAGTACATTGTCGAGCTCCTGGGGATCGTTCATGAGATTATAGACGCGGGGCATCGTGTACTCACGCAGCACACCATTCCACCCGGTTTGCTCCTTGAAGTGGAGTTTCCAGTTTCGCCATTTCACTCCGAAGACATCGTTCCCCATGTAGACGATGAAGCCATCCCGACCGGATTTATTTTTCTGCCCCAGCAACAAGTCAGATATGTCCATTCCATCAATAACGCGGTCTGATGGCACTTGTCCGCCGGCGATCCGGGCCAGTGTTGGAAAAAGGTCCATCTCATGGACGATCTCGTCACTCACGCCGCCGGCCTCGATCTCGCCTGGCCAGCGTATCGCGAACGGGACACGAAGCGCACCCTCATAACCGCTGAACAGGGTCGATCGCCACGGCCCGGCGGAACCGTGCATTGCGGTCTCTACGGTCAACGATGTTTCACCGGCATTCAGGGCCTCGGGGCCGTTATCGGCCGTGAAAATCACAATCGTGTCTTTCGCTATGCCCAATGAATCGATTGTATCGAGCAATTCCCCGACGTAGCCGTCAATCTGCATCAGGAGGTCGCCCCACGGACCATTCCCCGACTTGCCGACGAAATCAGGGTGGGGCATGGTCGGGAAGTGTGTAGCCGTATACGGCAAATAGACAAAAAACGGCTTGCCGGCTCCGGCCTGCCGCTTCATGAAACGGATGGCACGGTCGGTCAGATCACGATCGATCAGCGGTCGATAGTCGAGACGATAGGGACGAATCTTTTTCGGCGTGCTGCCTTTCATGCCTTCCATGACAAACGTTTCCGCTACACCGCTGTCGGCAAAGTCCTGCAAGGACGAGTACACCGACTCGTCGGTGGAATTGGGAACACCGTACCATTCATCGAATCCCTGGTCGGTCGGGAAACGTCCCTCGGTGCGCCCGAGGTGCCATTTACCGTACATTCCGGTCGCGTAGCCTGCCTTGGAGAGCATCTCCGCCAGGGTGACTTCCCACTGCACCAGGCCATACACGCCTTCTCCCAATGGAACCGTGCCGTTACCGCTGCGGATGGCATAACGGCCCGTCATCAGAGCTGAGCGGGAGGGTGTACATTGCACTTCTACATTGAAATTTGTCAGCCGCAGTCCCTCGCTCGCCAGGGTGTCCAGCCGGGGTGTCGAGGCACCGCGGATGACTCCACCACCGTTGAATCCTGGCTCACCCCAGCCAAAATTGTCCATGAAGACCAATACTATATTGGGCTTTTCTTGCGCCACTGTGGCCTGACATATAGACAGTAGTACGAGTAAAAGGCCTGATTTAGTTATTTTCATAGTGTCTGTCTCCATCAGGTCATACAGGCGATTGCCGGCTACTTTTTTGGAAGCAGGAAATTAACAAGAATCTGCAAGTACCAGTCATTCGCAAAGCGGGGTTTTTCTACGTTGTAATACGCGCCCACATCAACGGCCATGATCTTCTGATCAAGCTTGAACAGGCGACCGATTCCACCCCCTATGGGCACTGTCCAGCGATCTTCCTTGTCGGCCTCCCAGTTAGCGACTATCAGTGGTGCAGACGTGAGATACCAGCCACCCTTTAGCTTGTAGTTAACTGCTAGCTGCGTAGAAAAGACATTGACGTCCGCCGCTTCACTATCCCCTGCAAACGACCAGATATTCTGGGCGATCATGCCAATAACCCAGTTACCTGGTGTAGTGAATCCTACAACAGCAGGTCCTGCAGACCACTTGTCAGAACCGAAACGCGGCTCTGTGTGGGTGGGTAATACTAATGAGCCACCGACTCCCCATGCGATCTCGCCCGATTTCTTTGGCGTAAGGAATCCCTGGTAGGTGATGTCAGCCAGACCAAAGGCACTGCCCAATCCGAGTGACCCCGGATTGGCGCCACCCCAGTTAATATCACCCGGGATATCAACGTCCTGCCCTTCCGTGTATACGATGGGTGCGGTGACTCGATTGATCAGATTTAGATTGCCCATCTTCACCGGGAAGATGGGTTTTATATTGAGAACATTTGCAGTGGAATCAGAAGGGCCCAGTTTGAACAGGGTGTTGTTCTCGAACGGTATGCTGATGACAGTACTCAAAGGATTCATTGACTCTTCAGTCATGTCCCTCTC
>CBFCWR010000438.1:0-2326 GCA_965601575.1 uncultured Desulfofustis sp.
TTGACCGTGCGCAGGGCGGTTCTGAAGACCTGCTTCAGGGGAATTGAAATGGGTTTTGTGGTGATGCGTCGTATTTTCATATGACACCCTGATCGAGAGGATAACGGTTCACAGAGATAAAGGTATCGAGATGCTTCGGGCTGAAATCCGGATCAGAGTGGCGCAAGCTGTTGTACCTGACCCAGCCGCTGGCGTGGGTGAAGCGCAGGTTGCCCAGCGCAATCGCCACATGGGTGATGGTCTCCTCGGAGGCCCCGAAGAAAAGCAGATCACCGGGCTCGGCGTCACGGAAATCGGACGATCTGAAATAGCGCTTCTGCTGCTGCCGGGAGTCGCGTGGTATGTGGACCCCGAGCAGACCGAAGACGGTCTGCACCAGGCCCGAACAATCGAACCCCTTTGGCGTGCGGCCGCCCCAGACATACTGGTAGCCCAGAAATTCGCGGGCCAGTTCGATCACGTTTTGCGGTGAGGCGGACGGAAACGAGCCGAAATCCTTTTTGGGTGCCCACCCCGACTGGCCGTCCGGAAGGCCAAGGCGATACCAGCCGTCCTGTTCTTCCCGAACGGGGAGGCGGCAGCCGATCACCGCATCGCGGATCACTTCGGCACCGGTTGCGGGCTGTTGCTGCAGACTCACGAAGTGGCTCCTGACCAGGACGGAAGTATCCGTGTCCAGTTGTTCGCGAGCAAGCTGGTCGGAACTGATCCAGCTTTCATACCCGTCAGTCTGCCTTATCAGCGTGAACAGCGGACCGGGCTCGAGTACTTCGACCCTCTCACCGAGAATCCCCTGGGAGGTCACTTCGCTTGCATAGGATGCTTCCCGGTAGTGGCTGCTGACACTCACATTTATCGCTGCCTCATTGTTCATGGCATCACGCACCCTCTAGAAATCCTGAAACTGGTCAATCGCCTTCCGATCGTAGCCTCTGCTGGCGACCAGCAGTTGACGGGTGTAGCTCTCTTTCAGTTTGCCGGTCTGCAATTGCTTTCTATTGATAATTTCCACCGTTTCTCCCTGATTCATCACCGAGATGGTATCGCACATGTGCGACACGACGGCCAGATCGTGACTCACCAGCACGTAGGTGAGGCCCCGTTCCCGGCGAATCTCCTGGAGAAGATTCAGCACTTCGGCCTGGATCGATACATCCAGCGCCGAGGTCGGTTCATCGAGCAGAATGATCTCCGGCTCCAGGATAAGGGCCCGCGCCACGGCCACCCGCTGGCGTTGGCCGCCCGAGAGCTGATGGGGATAGCGAAACCTGAATTGCGGCCCGAGCCCCACTTCGGAAAGAACCCGCTCGACCCGCTGGTTGGCGTCGCCGAGTTTATGGATGGCAATCGGTTCTTTCAGGGTGGCATCGATGGTGTGGCGTGGATGCAGCGACCCGTATGGATCCTGGAAAACCATCTGGACCTTGCGATAGAAGGAAATGGGCCGCTTGTGGGTGAGTGGCGCACCATCAACCTCAATCGAGCCGTACCAGTTGCTGAGCAGTCCCGAGATGCAGTTGAGCACCGTCGATTTACCGGAACCAGACTCTCCGACCAGACCGAAGCTTTCTCCTCTGTTTACCTCGAAAGAGACCTCTTTGACCGCATGATTCTTGTCTGCCCCGTGGCCGAACACCACATTGAGATTATTCACCTTTAACATCGTCTCTATCCACTCAGGTTGGGGCTGTCTTCCCCGAGCCAGGCATCGTCGCGTTCGAGGACGGGCAGCCGGGTCCGGTCTCCGTCGATCTTGGGCAGACAGTTGAGCAGGCCGCGGGTGTAAGGATGGCGTGAGTTCTGAAGCTCGGCTGCCTCGATCATCTCCATGATCCGGCCGCCGTACATGATGATGATTTTGTCGCAGAAAGAAGACACCAGTTCCAGGTCGTGGGAGATGAAAATCAGTCCCATCCCGCGTTCACTGACCAGATCATCGAGGATGGCCAGCACCTGAAGCTGCACCGTCACGTCGAGGGCCGAAGTCGGTTCGTCGGCAATCAATAGTCCCGGATCGGGAATAAGCATCATGGCGATCATGATGCGCTGCCCCATACCCCCGGAGACCTCGTGGGGGTAAAGACGATAGACCTGGTCGGGATTACGGATCCGCACTGCTTCAAGCATTTTCAGGGTCTGTGCTTTGGCCTCCTCTTTGCTCACCTGGTGATGAATCGTATAGGCTTCGCTGATCTGCTTGCCAACAGTTCGTACCGGATTGAGGGAATATTTGGGATCCTGCATCACCATCGAGATCCCCATGCCCCGGACCTGCCGCATCTCCTTTTCGGTACAGCGCTGCAGGTCCCTACCCTGGTAGATGATC
>CBFCWR010000439.1:0-2322 GCA_965601575.1 uncultured Desulfofustis sp.
GAGGGACGGCGGGCATCGGCCAGGCTGCAGAAACTGATCGTCCAGTTCATCGACCGGCTCCACCGGGGAGGCTGAACACGCCATGAATGGGAAACGCCAACGGGCTGATTACCTAGTCTCCGGCAGATACCTGCTGCCCACCTGGCGCCAGGCCGACCGGATAGAAGACGGTGCTGTTGCCGTTTCCAACGATACCATTGCCGCCATCGGCAGCCGCACCGAGCTGAATGCCAGATTTCCCGAAGCAGCGCAGCTGCATGAACCGGCGGGGCTGGTGATGCCTGGGTTGATCAACACCCACACCCATGCGCCGATGAGCTATCTGCGCGGCATCGCCGACGATCTGCCGCTGATGAATTGGTTGCGGGAACTCATCTTTCCGGTGGAGCAGCAGCTCGACGCTGAGATGGTCTACCTGTCCTCCCTGCTCTCCATCGCCGAGATGATTAAATCGGGAACCACCAGTTTCTGCGACACCTACCTGTTCGCCGGCGAAGTTGCCCGGGCCGCCGACGAAACCGGCATCAGATCCTGGATCGGCGAGGTGCTCTACGATTTTGATTCGCCCTCCTACGGAAAACTGGACAACGGTTTTGCCAAGGTCAAGGAGTTGATCTCCGCCTACCGGCACCATCCCTTTATCTCCATCACGGTAGCCCCGCACTCTGTTTATTCCTGCGCGCCTGAGCTGCTGGAAACCACCGCAGAGTTGGCCGCGAATGGTGATTGTCTGCACGTCGTCCACCTCTCCGAGACCGAATCCGAAGTCGCCACCTGTATCGAGCGCTACGGGGTCCGCCCGGTGGCCCATTTCAATCGACTCGGCCTGCTGGAGAGCAGATTGCTCGCAGCTCACTGCGTGCAGCTTACCGACAAGGAAATAGAACTGCTGGCCAGGGCAGAGGTCAAGGTAAGCCACTGCGTCGAATCGAATATGAAGCTCGCTTCCGGAGCGGCCCCGATTCCTGCACTGCTGAGGGAAGGGGTGTGCGTATCCATCGGCACGGACGGACCCGCCTCCAACAACGACGTCGATATGTTCGCTGAAATGAGCAGTGTCGCCAAAGTCCACAAAGTCGTGGCCCTGGACCCGACGGTCATGGATGCCGAGACCACCCTGAAATGTGCCACCCTGAACGGTGCCAAGGCGCTTGGGGCGGAATCTGAGATCGGCACGCTGGAGGAGGGCAAAAAGGCAGACCTCATTGTACTTGACCTGGATCAGCCCCATCTGGTACCGCTCTACAACATTCCCTCGCAGTTGGTCTACGCTGCCCGGGGCGGAGACGTAATCCATTCGATGATCAATGGCCGCCTGGTCATGAAACAGCGGCGACTCCAGACCCTGGATGAAGATCTGGCCATCGCCAGGATGCAGGAGCTCAGCACAAAAGTTTTGCGGATCAGAGCGCAGACGGCTACTGCCAAATGAAACCCTGCCCGTGCTGTCCAGCTTGACTTTCTGAAGATACTACTCTATACATAGCGGCATAAGTTGAAGGGCAGATATACTGCGGGAATAGTCAAATCATATAGCATTATTGAGGTACGCACATGTTCGGACTGGGAATGCCTGAACTAATTGTCATACTGGTGATTATCGTCATCATTTTCGGCGCCGGGAAGCTTCCTGAAATAGGCTCCGGTATAGGAAAAGGCATTAAAAATTTCAAGGAAGCCACCAAGCAGGACGAAACCAAAACGATCGACGAGAACAATCAGGAATCAGACGATTCCACTAAAAGCTGATCACCACCGCCGGAGACCCCATGTTTGGACTAGGAACCCCTGAACTCATTGTCATTCTAGGCATTGCCGTCCTTATTTTCGGGGGCAAGAAACTGCCCGAGATCGGCTCCGGTCTCGGTAAAGCCTTGGGCTCTTTTAAAAAGGAAGTCGGTGATGTCAAAGCCGGCTCCAAAGAACTGATCGACGACCTGCCCGGCGTCAAGGAGGTCGCCGAGGTCAAGGACCAGATAGACAAGGTTAAAAACATCACCAACATCACAAAATAGCTGTTCTTTCAATTACGTCATTGGTCATTGACGTAATTCTCATTTCCCTCTGCTGTTTCTTAGATTTTCAGATATATCCCCCAATTGGGGACCTTCCTCCCGCCACCCTCGACCGGCCGCTTACTTGACTCCATTTCACATTTTGTGTATTTGTACAGGTTCCGAAAAAATATTGATTACCACCCGGCTGGAAGTACCCTACCTGCGGTTCGCTTTCTACCAACAACTCATACAGTTGCCGGAAGGTGGCTCACTCTTTAACCAGGAGAAATAGATGTGTCGACTAGCCCTGAAAACAGCTAACGAA
>CBFCWR010000440.1:0-2309 GCA_965601575.1 uncultured Desulfofustis sp.
TAGAGTCTGATTCCGGATAATCTGCAGAAAATATTATGATTTCCCGCTATCAACTCCAGCTATTGAGTAGTTTTGATTGAGAGAGTGAACAGACTTCGCAGCACTGCCCCGATTGTTTTGACACTCCTCATATTTGTCTTTGGAGTTCAAGCAGCGCTTGCCACTACGCCGTCCGGCACCTATCCAGACAAGTCCGATCTCGAAGCCCATTACCAGAAAGCCAAGTTTTATTACAATCAGCTCAACACCTCTGACAAGCTGGGTGCGGTGAGAGAAAACTGGCTCAAAGGCGCCGGCAACTTCAGACGTATCTATCTTGCCGAGCCCAAGTCTGAGCTGGCACCCGCCTGTCTGTTCATGCTCGGTCGTCTCTATTACGACACCTTCAAGAAATTTGGCGAGGGTATCGATCTCGGTGAGGCGATTTCCTATTACCGTGACGTAAATACCCTTTTTCCCGGCAATCGGCTGGCCGACGACGCCCTCTACGCGGTGGGCGCCATTCTCTACGAGGATATGAACGATCCCAGGAGGGCAGCCGAAACTTTTGCCAAGATTATCTCGGATTACCCTGAAGGCGACATGCTCACTCCAGCCGAGACGAGATTGAAGAAGTTATCCAAAGACTACGACATCCCATTGCCGGAAGAAATGTTGGGCATTACGCCTATGACCAAACTGACCAATGTCATGCCGGCCAAATACTGGTCTTCCAAGGACTACACCCGCGTTGTCGTCCAAACCTCCGGGCCCACCGAGTATCGAGAGGAACTGCTTGAGCAGCTGGGCAACCGTCCACGAAGGCTTTATATCGACTTTCGCAACAGCTATATCGAACCACGCTATCGATCGCCGATTCCTATCGAAGACGGTCTCCTCAAAAGGATCCGTACCGGTCAGTTCAGCCCCGATACAGTGCGGGTCGTACTCGATATCGAATCAATCTCAGACTACAAGATTTTCTCTCTGCCAGACCCTTTCAGAGTGGTGATCGATGTCAGGGGAAAGAATAAAAAACGGCAGATCGAAACGGTTGCACCGCTTTCGCCACCTCCAGCCCCCCCTCAGCCTTTGCCGCAGCCTCGGTCATCGATAGCACAGCAGAGCGGTACGGGTGAGGGCGAACCGGCCAAACCCGCACCCGCAGAGACCGTAGTCAGCGAAGTCCCCCGACCTGATATGGTGGCAACCCTCCCGCCTGAAATTCCGACTGCCCCCGGAAGCGAGCAACTTTCAGCCGATCAGGGACCCATCGTCGTCCTCAGGGAAATGCGCAAACGTGCCGCACCGGTTGCCATCGCTCCGTCACCGGCAGAAGGCACCATTTCCGACCAGAAACTTTCACTGGCCCAGCAGCTCGGGCTTGGTATCGGCACCATAGTCCTTGACCCCGGTCACGGCGGCAAAGACCCCGGTGCCATCGCTTTTGGTATGAAAGAGAAGGACATCGTGCTCAAGACGGGCAAACGGCTGGCGGTTCATTTACGTGAGAAACTTGGTGCCACAGTTATCCTGACCAGGAAAGATGATTCTTTCATGCCGCTCGAAGAGCGCACCGCCATCGCCAACACCAACTCAGCAGATCTGTTTGTCTCGCTGCATATAAATGCACATCCGTCACCTGATATTAGAGGATTCGAGACCTATTTTCTAAATCTCACCACCAATGCCGAGGCCATGCGCGTTGCAGCCAGAGAAAACGCCACCTCTACCCACCAGCTCAGTGACCTGCAGGATATTCTCTCGGATATCCTGCAAAATTCAAAAATCGACGAGTCTTCAAGACTGGCGGAGCAGGTACATCAATCCATTGACAGCGGCTTTTCTGAAAGCCATTTTGCACTTAAAAATATGGGGGTCAAACAAGCCCCCTTCTATGTACTCATCGGCGCTGAGATGCCGGCAATCCTCATAGAAATCGCCTTTATCAGTAATCCCGATGACGCCAAGCTGCTTGGTGATGATCAGTTTATCGACAGCCTGGCAGAGCAGATCTCCGATGGCATCAGCCAGTACGCCAACGCCAACGTCGCCTCAACTCAATTAGATGAAAACACCCGGTAAGCATAAGTACCTGGTTATTTTTATAAAAAAAAGAGTTCAAGGCGTCCGTTCAGACAAGCTCGCGACTGATTAACCGGAGGAGCAGTCTACGTGTTTAGGCACCCCAACGGGTATCTCGGTATGATGGGGTAGAGTGGATATAGAGATTGGGAATTTAAAAAGGCCGTCTCCAGAGGAGACGGCCTTTTTCATGCACAAACTGTGGCTGCTACTTGATATTGGCAGCTTTGAGCCGTATGATGGCG
>CBFCWR010000441.1:0-2308 GCA_965601575.1 uncultured Desulfofustis sp.
TGGCCATTCTGTCTTTGCTCAGTTCTAGTGGCATGTACGCCCTGTTTCTGTCACATAAATCTCAAGTGACCAAAACAGCCCTGGAGAACATGGAGCTTTATACCGATAACGTCATCAACAGTATGCCTGCAGGCCTGATCAGCATCGATACCGAACGAAAAATCGTTTCTGTGAACAAAAACGCCTTGGATTTGTTTGGCCGTAGCGAAGACGATATGCAAGGCAAAACCCTTCAGCAGTTGACCGGCCCGGAAGAATGCTCACTTGCCCCCTTTCTACGCGCCGGTGAAGAATTTATTGATCAACCGATGGACTGTCTGCGCCAGGATGGCGAAACAGTGCCCTTAAAGGTCAGCGCGTCCCACCTGCGTGATCGGGATGACAATTTACGGGGGATGGTTCTTATCCTGCGTGACCAGCGGGAAATACGCGCCATGGAAGAAGCTCTGGAACGCTCCCGGCGGCACGCCGCGCTTGGTCAGATGGCCGCCGGGATCGCCCATGAAATCCGCAACCCGCTCGGAACCCTGCGCGGCTTTGCCCAGTATTTTTCCCGCAGTGACAACCAGGATGCCAAAGCCCACGAATATGCCGATTTGATGGTCGGCGAGGTGGATCGCCTCAATCGGACTGTCTCCGCCTTGTTGCAGTTCTCCAGGCCGCGAGAACCAGAGTGGTCCAAGGTCGATCTCTGTGTTTTGGCGCAACGCTCACTCACCTTTATTCAGGCAGATGCAGACAGCCAGCAGATCCAGCTGAATCTGAAACTGCCAGAGTCAGAGCTTATTCTGACCGCCGATTCAGACCTGCTACAGCAGGTGCTGCTCAACCTGCTGCAGAATAGCCTTGCCGCGACTGCAGCAGATGGTGAGATTGAGCTCGGGATTACGCAGCAATCTGATCAGATCCATCTCTGGGTGCGCGATTCCGGGAAAGGCTTATCGACTGAAGAGCGGGCGAAGATGTTCGACCCATTTTTCACTACCAGAAAAGATGGCACCGGCCTCGGCCTGGCCATGGTTCAACAGATTATCGAACAGCACAAGGGCAGGATCGAGGTGGAGAGCAGTGAAGGCCAAGGTACGAGTATCAGCGTTATTCTTCCACAAGTGAGGCTCACCAATGAGCAAAGTTGAAAAAACTCTCCTGCTCGTCGATGACGACACCGCCCATCGGACCATGTTGAAAGCCCATTTGGGCACGCAGAACTATGAAATCGTCGAAGCTGAGGACGGAGATATTGCTGTCCATCTTGTCAAAGAGCGCTCCATCGACTTGGTCCTACTTGACTTAAAGATGAAGCGGATGGATGGGATGGAGGCTCTGGCAGAAATCCACAAATTTAAGCCGGAACTTCCAGTCATCATAATTACGGCTTTTTCTTCCGTGGAAAATGCGGTTGCGGCCATGAAAGAAGGTGCCTTCGATTATGTCACCAAGCCGGTCGACAGTGACACCTTGAGCATGACCGTCAAGCGGGCTCTCGATTTCACAAGCCTGCAGCAGGAGAACGACACACTAAAACAGCGACTGGGTGAAAAGTTTGACCTTGGCAATCTGATCGGCAGCAGTCAGCCGATGCAGGAATTGGCCGAAACCCTGGCGCTGGTTGCGCCAGCAGATGCCACCGTACTGATTACCGGCGAATCGGGCACCGGCAAGGAACTGGTTGCCGGGGCGGTTCATCACAACAGTCAACGTAAGGATGCTCCCTTTATCAAGGTTAACTGCGCTGCGCTACATGAGAACCTACTGGAAAGTGAACTGTTCGGTCATGAAAAAGGCGCTTTTACCGGTGCCGCTGAACTGCGCAAAGGACGCTTTGAACTGGCCGACAAAGGCACCCTGTTTCTTGATGAAATAGGCGACATGAGCCTGACCACCCAGGCGAAAATTCTGCGTGTGCTGCAAGAAGGAGAATTCGAACGGCTCGGCGGCGCAAAGACCATCAAGGCCGACGTCCGCATGCTCGCCGCAACTCACAAGAACCTGGAACAGATGGCCGAAGAAGGAAGCTTTCGGCAGGATCTCTTTTTCCGCCTCAGCGTTGTTCCGCTGCATCTGCCCCCTTTACGGGAGCGACCGATGGACATTCCGGCTCTGGCAGAGCATTTCCTTAAGCGTTATTGCGACAAGAACCGCAAAGACATCCGCAGCTTTGGATCGGAAGCGCTGGAAGCCCTACTGGCCTATGCCTGGCCGGGGAATATCCGCGAACTGGAGAATGCCATCGAGCGAGCAGTGATTCTCTGCCTGGAAGAACAGATTTCCCTGCAACACCTGCCTGTGCAGGTTCGTCAGTCCTATG
>CBFCWR010000442.1:0-2299 GCA_965601575.1 uncultured Desulfofustis sp.
AGAACCAGTGTTATCGCTGTCGGTCATCAGCACCAGTCCGGTAACAGCCTCAGGCTCCTCTGAAAAAGCCACACGGTAATCTTCAACCAGGTTTCTCGACATCTCAATCCATTCGCCGCGCCGGTCGCTGCCGCTGAGGGCAACAAAGGTTCGTATATTGCTGTGGATGGGATTGATAGCCACGGAGCCGATCGGCTCATCTGTTGCCCAGACGTAGCACAGGATATTGTCCTTCAGACCACGGTGCCCGGCACTGTCAGATTTGAAAGAGATCATCACCCGGACGGGGAAATCATCCCCGCTTTTGTGCCATAATGAACTCCCGGAGATGGTGTCGGCTATCTTCCAGCTCCACGTCAGAATCGGATAGCTGAGAGGATCGATTGACAACGACCGTCCGATACCGCCCGCGCCTTCAGACGATTGTGCTTCCACTACCTGACCGTAGACTGGATCGGGGACGACTTCATAGCTGGTTGCCGCTGATATGGATGGAAACGTAAGCAATCGCCAGCCTCCGGGCAGTCGTCCATCCTCAGCAGAGGTCCAGACACCCAAATCAATCCTTTGTTCAGCCGGCCCGTCGCCTGGCACCATCAGCAATAGCCAACAAAGGAGCAGGCTGGTGAAAACCGGCATACGGATCATGTCGGACCCTGATCGGCAGCGCCTGCCGTCACTCGTGCGCACCGTTGAGTGACCAGTCATAGTCGGCATATTTGATGCGTATCTGCTCCTTTCTGCTGCGCAGCTCCTGCTGGAGTTCCCCGCTGGTGTGGTTCAGAAAAAAAGACAGAGGATCGTCCTTGAAGTCTTCTTTGTACCATTTGAAAATCGAACTGACATACAGAGTGTCGCCTTCGAGGAAATTATGCTCAGGGTTCTCGAGAAAATCCCTGGTGCTTTGTTCGAGCTGATCGTCAAGCGTGTTCCCTTCATAGGCCTCGGAAATAAGGATGGGACAGCTCTTTGAGGCGCAATTCACCGCAAAATGAATACGTGGTTCGTCAAATTGAACCCGGATTATGTCATGTTCGATATTGTCGAGGGTGTAGGTGGTGCCACCCATCACGGCAAAGGATATCTTCCAGGGATTGGCAAACAGCCCGCCGATCCGGCGAATGGACGAAGGCGGCTCACCGTTTTTGAAGTTATCCAGGATGAGCTTCACGGTATAGCTGTTATAGCCGTTTATCCAGTATGCCAGCTTATCCTGTTCAGAGAGTTGCGCCGGATCGGTTTCGGCCAGTTGAGCGAGATAGACATCAAGCTCTGCTTCGTTTTCCTTGAAACCCTGGTAGTCAACCACCCCTTGATGTACATGCCGGCTCAATAATTCGCTCCACTTACTGTGTACTGATTCTGCGCCGGCCGCTCCAGCGCTCAACAGCATCAGGATGAGCACTATTATGGTGCGATTTAATGATGACATTGCGATCTTAACCACGATGATTCCCCAACTGGCTGTGGTCTGTTGAACCTTTGTGCGTGTAATTAGGTTTTGGTCCCTATGAAGAGAATTTATAACTGTGAGCCTCTCATCAACATCATTGTCGCCGCGGACTCTCACCTCAGGCGTGGGAGTGGGTTCAAGGACCTGCCCGTGACTGGCGGTAGCGGCCCATCAGTTTTTTCACGATGAGAGGGAAAAGCCCGAGCACTGCAAAGGAAGCGATGAGGCTTGGCGATAGGATGCCTGTCAGTGAATCGATCTTTGCCAGTTCGTTGCCTGCATTTACATAGACAATGGTCGCCGGCAGCATGCCAAGTTGGGAAACCCAGAAATAGGTCCGTATCGGCATGGTAGTCAAGCCCATCAGTAGATTGATGATGAAAAAGGGAAAGATCGGTATCAGCCTCAGTGAAAATAGATAGAATGCACCCTCTTTTTCTATCCCCTCATTAACGGTGTGCAGTTTCTCGCCGAATTTGTTCTGGACCCAGTCCCGCAAAAAGAACCTGGACGCCAGGCAGGCGCATGTCGCACCTATGGTAGAGGCAAAGGAGACTGCAATAGTTCCGGTAACCAGTCCGAACAGACCTCCTCCTGCCAGAGTCATGACCGCCGCACCAGGCAGAGACAAGGCCGTCACGACCACATAGATGACCATGTATGAACCGAGTACGACCACACGGTGATGCTCGTAGAGCTGCTGGAAGCGGGCCTGTGATTGCTTCAAATATTCTAGACTGAGATAGCGGCCCAGATCGAAGTAAAAGAACAGTCCGACGACGAGGAGCAGCGCAGTGAGTATCACAATCTTGTTCAGGGTTGAGCGGGTCATCGCTTCACATTCCC
>CBFCWR010000443.1:0-2286 GCA_965601575.1 uncultured Desulfofustis sp.
GACATTTGTTCAAAATAGCGATCCAATCCATGGGATCCCGCCCTCGGCGCAACGAAATCGTTGCTCATCACCGTGGTGAAAAAATTGGCAGCTTGATACCCACGAGAACTGAAAGGTCGGATACAGGCCATCACCAGTTTGGCGAGTCCCACGGGAAGGTGAAAGATCTTTTTCTTTGCTCCGATGGTATCACATGCCAGCGTACCAATTTCTTCATAGCTGTAGGTGTCCGGTCCGCCAACATCACGCTCGGTCTGATCCTGAGCTGTCTCGGCGCAATCGACGCACACCTCGGCGAGGTCCTTTCCATGGATTGGGTTAATTTGATTGCGGCCGTTCCCCAGAACATAAACCTTGCCGCCTCGTGCCATTTTGAGATACTCGCTCATATCCGAGAAATATCCCGTCGGCCGGATGATTCCATATGCCAGTCCGCTCTGTTTCAACTCGTGTACAAAAAGCTCCCTTTCCCTCGCCAGATCGGCAATCCTGTCAGCCATAAAGACCGATACAAAGACAAATCTTCTAACCTTTGATCCAAGGGCTTCAGACAGCAAATTCATGTTGCCCTGGTAATCCACATCCATGAACCCGAGGCCATCGCGCTGCCTGGTGATGCCGATCGAGGAGAAGACGGTGTCTATCCCGTCGCACATCCCTTTGAGCGTTTCAGGCCTGGTAATTTCACCGACGAACAGTTCGTCATAGAGCTGGTCAATGGCCGGTTCCATATACGGCCCTTCGGTCTGCAGTTTTTCAGGGGTACGGGCGAGCACCCTTACCCAATAGCCCCGCCGCTTGAATTCCTGGGCCACATATCTGCCGAGATACCCGGTCGCCCCCGCCACCAGTACTTTTCTTTGCTCTGCCATATCATCCACCTTTCTTCAGGTTGTGCTCTGTCCGATTTCCTTCCACACGGTATGGTTGACCATGCCCAGTGGTTTCAACGCATCAACGAGACGCAACCCGACCGGACTGCCTCCATCTTCCGCGTCACGGGAATCATGATAGAGATGCAGGCAGACATCGGTCTCGAGCAGAGCCCGCCTGAACAGCTTTACTATGCGACAGCTCTCATTTTCACGGATCTCATCGAGAAGCTGGGTGAAAGTCGGGATCAGTCGCTCATAGTCCTGATCAGTCACCCTCAGGTGAATAACTTCAAGCCACATCATCATTCACTCCTCCTTGTCCGGCCCACCGTCTTGACCATGGGCCCATAGGGATAAAGCAGTCGGTGCGTGCGGGTCCATTGAATGCGCAGGCGCCGAACTGCGTTGACCAGATCATCAACGGCTTTACGGATCAAGACTGCCTGAGAATATCCCGCGGAATTCAGCAGGCGCTGTCTTTCACACTCTGCCAGCTCTTCCCTTCTACGCGCTTTGATCATGTAATCGATGTAGTGATAATTCATTTTCCTTCCCTACTCTTTCAAAAGTGTAACCAACGAGTCCCGCTGGTCTATGTCTTGAGAATAGCGAGAAACGTGCCAGAAATATTATCACAATTATTACAGGTGTTTATAAAATTTACACAAAACAATCTGCCTTATTTGGTAATTTTTGATTGCCATATGCGGTAATTAGATCTTAATTGCCGCATATGGTGATAACTCTGACGGGGGGTACGGGGATGAAAGGTGAAAATGAGCTGTTCAGGGAAGCCACCCTGAGAATATGCGGTAATCTGGAGATCGATGCAGCGCTCCACGCACTGCTCACCTATCTCCTGGATTTCATGCCGGTGTCCAGTATCTATCTGCAACACTATGACGATGCCTATCATGCGATGCGGACCATTGCCCATGCCAGCGAGTCGGGACACGGCAAACTGGACTTATTGACGCCGTTGTCTGAGACTGCGAGAGAGCAGGCCACCAACGCGCCGCGTCATCAGGATGCGTTCTTGATCACCGAGCCCATGTCACATCCGGTGAGCAGGGAAATGACCGCCTTTCACGGCCTGCAGAGTTCTTCAGTCATCGTCATGGCTCTGAGAACCGGAACAGCGACGCTGGGATTTCTCGTTTTGGTCTCTGATGGGGAAGAAAAATTTAGCGAGCACCATCGGGCTTTTGTCGAACTGCTCAAGGAGCCCTTGGTAATCTCCATGTCAAATGCCCTCCAACATCGGGAGGTGCTCAAGCTCAACGACCTGTTGACTGATGACAATCGCTACCTGCACAGCGAATTGCGCCGCTTGTCCGGAGATGAAATGGTCGGGGCCCGATTTGGCCTCAGGGATACGACCCAGATGATCCGCCAGGTAGCCGCCCTCGAC
>CBFCWR010000444.1:0-2278 GCA_965601575.1 uncultured Desulfofustis sp.
CCCAAGACTTTTCTTATAAAATGTTGCCTGAAAATTGTCAAGAAATTAAATCGAATCGGAGGGTGTTTATTCGTAGGACTTACGGGCCAAAACTTCACGAGGTTTGGCGCCGTCGGCGGGGCCGACGATACCTTCTTTTTCCATCATCTCAATGATGCGGGCAGCCCGATTATAACCGATCCTCAGGCGCCGCTGGATCATCGAGATCGAGGCCTGTCCGGCATCACAAACAAAAGCCACGGCTTCATCATAGCGGTCGTCGTAGTCGTCTTCCCCGCCTTCACCGGCGAGTTGACCTTCTTCTTCAACCTGTTCAAGCACCGAATCATCGTACACGGCTCCACCCTGCTTTTTCAAAAAGGCTACCACTTCGGTGGTTTCCTGTTCGGAGATGTAGGCGCCGTGAACACGCTTGATGGTCGATGTCCCTGGCGGCATATAGAGCATATCGCCCATACCCAGCAGGTGTTCGGCACCGGAGCCGTCAATGATGGTTCGTGAATCAACCTTGGAAGAGACTTTGAAAGAGATTCTGGTGGGGAAGTTTGCCTTGATCAGCCCGGTCAGCACATCCACCGACGGTCTCTGGGTAGCCAGAATCAGGTGGATGCCTGCAGCCCGTGCCATCTGTGCGAGTCTGGCAATCGCCCCCTCGACATCCTTGGAAGCGACCATCATCAGATCGGCCAGTTCGTCTACGATGATCACGATGTACGGAAGTTTTTCCTCGGCCACTTCATTATAGCTGTCAAAGCTTTTTACCCTGGCTTCCTCGAGCATTCGGTAGCGGCGCTCCATTTCCCTGACCGCCCAGAGCAGCGCCCTGCTGGCCAGTTTCGGCTCAACCACGACGGGATGAAGCAGATGGGGGATGCCTTCGTAGCCGGACAGTTCGATCCGTTTGGGATCGATCATAAGAAAACGCACGTCCTCGGGGGTGGCATTGAACAGTATAGACGCGATTATCGAGTTGATGGCGACACTCTTGCCTGCGCCAGTGGCGCCAGCCATGAGCAGGTGAGGCATCCTCGACAGATCGGCAATAGTGGGGGTGCCGACCACATCAAGCCCCAGTACAATGGCCAGTTTGGCACGATTGTTTTTGAACCGTTCCGAACCGAGCAACTCCCTGATGTAGACGACCTGCCGAACTTCATTGGGAATCTCGATTCCCAGGGCCGATTTACCCGGTACCGAGCCAATCACCCTGACGGACTGGGCCTTGAGGCCAAGTGCCAGGTCATCGGCCAGACCGACAATCTTATTTATTTTGATGCCGGGCGCCGGAGAATACTCATAGGTGGTAACCACCGGTCCCGGTGATATGCCCACCACCTTGCCCGACACACCGAAGTTTTTGAGTTTCTGCTCGAGCTGTTTGGAAATCTTCAGGTAGACGTTCTTGTCAATCTTTTCCGTTACCTGCTTATTTCTGGCCAGCAGGGACAGGGGCGGCAGTTTCCAGTTGCCTCGAGCCAGCGGTGCGGCATGGAATGTCTTTTCTTCGTCCACTGGCTCTTCGGGTTTTGGGAATTCTTTGACCACCGGCTGAACCACAGGTTCGGATTTCTCCGGTTCAACTTCAGTTTTGACAAGGGGCGCGGGACGCTCTTTTTTCTCCTTGGGCGTCTTCTTCGGTCTATTCTTAACTTTTTGAGCTGCAAAGCCAAGCATGCCAAATATACCCTTGACCAGACCCTTCAGAGATCTCCAGATCAGCCCCATGAGCTGGTAAGGAGAAAACTGGGTGGAGAGCATAAGGGAGACAATCAAAACCAGGACCAGGATAAGGACGGTCCCGGTTGAACCTAGTAGGGAGTAGATCAGGGTGAATACCGTCTTGCCGAGAAATCCCCCCGACTCCAGGAGATCTTCAGAGCGCAAACTCAGGGAGGAAAGCAGCGCGCAACAAGAGATGATCGCCCCGCTGATGCCGAGCGTCACCTGGGGGAGTCGCTCGAACGACATGCGGGGGTTGAAGAACAAAAAGGAGATCCAGGCCATTAGACCGACCAGCAGATAGGCGCCCCAACCGGTGAAGCCAAGCAGAATCTGGGAGACCAGACGCCCCACCTCGCCGCACCAGTTACTGGCCGGTGAAATCTGTGCCGAAATAAGGCTGATCAGGACAAAGGCGGCAATAAACAGTCCGAGCACTGCAAATATTTCCTGCCTGAACCCCGGGCTGTGTTTTTTTTCTGCTTGAGCCATCTGCTTTGATCTCTCCGGCTATGGTCGATAATTTAAGTTTCAGGCAAGATATGTACCCATAATCAAT
>CBFCWR010000445.1:0-2266 GCA_965601575.1 uncultured Desulfofustis sp.
GGGAACGGAACTCATCACCGGAAAGCAGTTGGCGGGCATTACCTCGCTCAGGTAGCGCAGCCGTTCCAGGCTGGTGTCGAGAAGATACACCTTGGCACCGAGTCCACAGGCCATTCTGGCAGCGTTGATACCCACTACGCCGCCACCGATGACGATCACCGTGCCGGGCTCGACACCGGGTACGCCGCCCAGCAGCACACCTCTGCCGCCGTGGGTCATCTCCAGGTATTTAGCCCCTTCCTGGGTGGCCATGCGTCCCGCAACTTCACTCATAGGGGTCAGCAGCGGCAGGGTGCCGTCCGCCTTCTGGATGGTCTCATAGGCGATATTTACCGATTTCCGCTCTATCAGAGCTTTGGTGAGCTGCTCCTCGGCTGCCAGGTGCAGATACGTAAAGACGATCTGATCTTCACGAATCAGCGGATATTCGACTGGCTGCGGCTCCTTGACATGCATGACCATTTCAGACCGCCGGTAGATTTCTTCAGGGGTACTGACGATTTCAGCACCTGCAGCCTCATAGGCACCATTTTCGAATCCGCTGCCGATTCCTGCATTTTTCTCAACCAGCAGGGTGTGGCCTCGGGAAACCATTGCCTCGACTCCTGCAGGAGTCATGCTGACCCGGTTCTCCGCAACCTTTATTTCCTTAAGAATTCCTGTAATCATCTGCTCTCCCCCAAGAGTTTAGTTTTCCGTGATAGTGGCTGTGCTTGATTCAAAGAATGTACGGCACTTTCAAATTGTATCCTTTGTAGACGATAAAACTCTCCACCGTCTGGACTCCTTCTATTTTGGCCACATGCTCGGTGATGAATTCGAGCAGGTTGAACTGGTCGTTGAGCAGCACCTGCAGGATGATATCGTAGCGCCCGGTGACGATTGCCGCCGACAGGACTCCTGGCAAACGGCTGAAGTCTTCACCTTTTCTGGAAATGTCGAGATCGGTGAGCTTTACCCCTAGATAGAGGAGACGATGGCCCCTGAGACTTTCGGGGTCGATGTTGCCGGTGAAGTCGAGGATGCCCTCATCGCAGAGCTTGTTGACGCGGGAGCGGATGGTGTTCTCAGTAACCCCAAGGGCATCGGCAATCTTCTTGAATGATTTTCGGCCCTCTTTGAGGTGCCTGATGATATCAAGATTGAGCTGGTCGATGAGCATGGCGGCTCCGTGGGTGGAAGATATTAGAAATTTTTAACTTATTTTTAGGAAATTGTCAAATATCTGACTCGATTTTAATGTAACCCTAAATCTCCTGCGGGCTGCATTCACCTGCCTATCCGCGGGTGCAGCACCTGATTATGGTGGTTTCCGGAACCGTCAGCAGGATAGATGTGAGCGGAGAAAGGGGGGGGACCGGCCTTGGAGGTCGGAGTGATATGGCGTTGCTGCGATATCCTGATACGAGTAGTTTCGTATCAGGATCTAGAAGCGAAGGATCCGGGGCAAAGGGTAGAGAGGTTCAGAAAAGTTAAAGCTTTCGAGCACATCGGAGAGCGAATAAACGTGCTGGTATGGTTCGAAGATAGGGACTACGGGGTGTTGTCGTCCAAGAACGTGGGCCTAAAGCCTGGAGATAGTCGTCTGTACAGCTGAACTGCAACTGCAGCCCAGGCCGCTTTGCTGGCATCCCGTTGCCCCGGAAGCTCGGGAACGACCCGAGCGCTGTTTGGAGAAATTAAAGAGCAGGGCAGCACCGATGAAAAGTACGATGGTACACACAAGCGTGGTAATAAAAAAGGCCATTTTCGATTCTCGCTTATTGTTTTAAGGTCATTTTTAATCACACCCCATGGGAGGACATGGGGTGATTTTTTTATACGCCAAAATCGTCGTAGTGAATGTTTTCCGGCTCCACACCAAGATTGTCGAGCATTTCCTGCACCGAATCGAGCATCATCGGCGGACCGCAGACATAATAATCAATATCCTCGGGTGCCGGATGATCTTTGAGATAATTGTCATAAAGCACCAGGTGAATGAATCCGGTGTAGCCCTCCCAATTGTCTTCGGGCAGCGGTGCGCTGAGCGCCAGGTTGAAGGTGAAATTGTCATGTTTCTCCGCCAACTCCTCGAATTCCTCTTTGTAGAAGACCTCTTTCATGGAGCGGCCGCCATACCAGTAGGTGACCTTGCGATTGGTATTGATGCGCTTGAAAAGATCGAAAATGTGGCTGCGCAGCGGGGCCATGCCGGCGCCACCGCCTATGTAGACCATCTCCCGTTCATTGTCCTGGATGAAGAAATCGCCGAAGGGACCTGAGA
>CBFCWR010000446.1:0-2243 GCA_965601575.1 uncultured Desulfofustis sp.
TTTGTTCGGGCCTAACGGTGCCGGAAAGTCGACCCTGCTAAAGATCGTCGCCACCCTGTTGCGACCGGATGAAGGGCAGGTCAAGGTAGAGGACTTCGACCTGGAAGAGCACCCGGAGCAGTATCGTGCTCAACTTGGCCTGGTCTCGCACCAGTCTTTCGTCTACCAGGATTTAACCGTACTCGAGAACCTGGTCTTCTATGCCGCGCTCTACGGCGTTGAGCAACCTGAACAGAGGGCCCTGGAACTGCTTGAAGAAGTCAATCTGGCCGAACGCTTCGATATGTTGGCGGCCAACCTGTCACGCGGGATGCAGCAACGCCTGACAATCGCCCGCGCGCTGGTCAATGACCCCAAGCTGTTGCTGCTGGACGAGCCGTACACGGGTCTCGACGAACATGCTGCCAGTATCTTGCGGGATCTATTGCAGACCCTTCATTGCCGAGGGCGCACCATTATCATGGTGACGCATAACCTGCGCCGTGGGATAGAGTCTGCCACTCAACTGGGAATCCTGGTTCGCGGCGAACTGGTCTATCTGCAACAAAGGGCAAACGTCGAGCCGGCGACCTTCGAGCAGCAGTACTTCCGGTACCTGGAGATGGTATGAGCAGCCTGCGGCAAATCCGTTTTCTGCTCGGCAAAGATCTGCGTATCGAGCTTCGCAAGAAGGAATCCCTTGTCTCGATGGCCTTTTTCGGCACGTTAATCCTGGTGATTCTGAACATCGCCGGCGGTATTGGCAATCGGGTCGATGCTGAAACGGGCGCCGGGATTCTCTGGGTGGCGATTCTCTTCTCTGCTGTTCTTGGCCTGGGCCGGGTCTTTGCCCGAGAAAAGGAGAATGGCTGTGTGGCCGCGCTGCTTATCAGCCCGGCCTCCCCCGGAGAGATCTTTATTGCCAAGGCGCTCGTCAATTTCAGCCTGATGCTGCTGGCGGAGTTGGTGCTTGTGCCTGTCTTTTTCGTGCTTTTCGGTGGTGAACTCAGCTGTGATCCGCTTGCACTTTTGTCGATCTTGCTGCTGGTCAATTTCGGTTTCTCTGCAATCGGCACCTTGATTTCAGCCATTTCCGCCGGGACGCGACGCAATGAAGTGTTGCTGCCGATCCTGTTGTTTCCACTCCTATTACCGCTGATTACGCTGGCGGTTAAGTCGACGACAGTGGCGCTGGCGGCAAAACCGTTTGCCGAACTGCTCGATCACCTGGAAATGATGGGTGCATTCTGCGCGATTTTTGTCGCAGCCGGGTACCTGCTCTTCCCCTTTACTATCCGGGAGGACTAGTGTGACCACGATGAACCGTTCAGCGCTTTTGGCCGGACTTACCGCTATTTTGATGCCCGTTGCCGTAGGCATGGTCTTTTTTTATGCACCAATGGAAAAAACCATGGGTATCGTACAGAAGATTTTTTATTTCCATCTGTCATTGGCTTTTACCGCCTTTCTGTCATTCGGAATCGCCTTCGTTTCCGGCATCATGTACCTGCTCAAACGCCAGCGTATCTGGGACGCCCGCCTGGCTGCGAGTATCGAAATCGGCGTTGTGCTGACCACGCTTGTGCTGGTCACCGGGTCGCTCTGGGGCAGGCCGATATGGAATACCTACTGGACTTGGGATCCGCGCTTGACCACGTCACTGATCCTCTGGTTTATTTTCGCCTCCTGCCTGATTCTGCGCTCGGCTATCGATGAAGAGGATAAGCGTGCCACCTTCTCTGCGGTGATGGCCATCGTCGGATTCGTCGATGTGCCGATCGTCTTCCTGTCTGCCCGACTATTGCGCAGTATCCACCCAACTGTTCTCCGCGCTGATTCGGTCGGGCTGGAATCCTCGATGATTGTGACCCTGCTGGCCTGCTTGGCGGCCATGCTTGTCTTCTGGGGTAGCCTGTATCAATTCCGCGTCTCCTTGTATCTGCAGGAGGCCGGGATCAACGACCTGTTACTGGAAAGGACAACATCATGAAAGAAATGTATTTGATTATTGCATATATGGCTATCTGGATAGGCCTGGGTGCCTATGTGGCTGCGTTGGCCCGTAGGCAGAGAAAATTGTCCATTAAGATTGACGTTTTGAACAAACGGCTCAAGACAGAGGAGGGCTGATCGTGGGAATGGCGATAGCAACCCGTCGAGAAATCGTCGTCCAGGGATTCTTCTGGGCGCTGCTGGTCAGCGTAACGATTTTGACGATATACTTTCTGGTTACCGGTGGGCCTGAAAAAAAGACAGACAGAGAG
>CBFCWR010000447.1:0-2242 GCA_965601575.1 uncultured Desulfofustis sp.
GGCCTGCTGCTTTACAAATTCGGGGTGAAGTAAGCGCCAAGTATCCGGTTGCACAGGGCACGTCCTCACCTAATTCGACCGTACCGTTCAGTTTCTGCATTCGTTGATGACAAACGGTGGCACAGCGGAAGTTCCGCAGCGAGGGCGAAACTAGTCGCTCAGCAGGGCAATTAACTGAGATTAAAGTATAAATTGGAGTAGAACATGAGTTGCAAAATACTTATCACCGGGGCCAGTGCTGGATTTGGCATGCTGAGGTTGAAGGTCTAGTGGAGAAACGCTTTTCCCCGCACCCGCTCTAAGGCCCGATACGGCTTACGCAACTCAATCCACCGTGTCGGGTCTCTGGTGGTAAAATCATGCACACTGGTTTATCAAACCACATGAAAGGTGCACTTCCGCACATATTCATCTTGCTTTGTCTGGTAGTAGCCGGAGCACAACTCAGTGCATCCCCCACGAGTGATATGGAGAAACCTGATATGGGAAAAGCGGTGTTGCTGACTGACCCTTTTTTACAACATCCCTCAGAGGATGGCATTCATGTCGTCTGGTTCACCGAATGGCAGGGCCGACACCATCTGGTTCACTATGGGAAAAATCTGGATTTGAGGGTGTCGGCCAGTTCGAGGATGCTGTCGCGTATGGCCGAGGATGAGGATTCCCACGGCGGCCAGAATCGTGGCTCAGGCGCTTCTGACGATGCCGTCACCCCCCGGGAAATATGGCGGCATGAAGCCCATATAGGTGGTCTCAGGCAAGGGGAACGGGTCAAGTACTACGTGGAAAGTGTCGATCATAGCGGCACTCAAGTCAAGAGCGGGATATTCTCCCTGCAGCCCTCACCGGCTCCTGGCCAGCCGCTCAAGATCCTGCTGACCTCCGATCATCAATCCATGCCGATGACCGCGGCCAACCTGGAGATGGTCGAGAAGACAGTCGGTGTGGTCGATGCGGTCTTTTTCGCCGGGGATCTCGTCAACACTCCCGATCGAGCCTCTGAATGGTTCGACGATGATCGCGGCTCCGCCTTTTTTCCCTGCCTCCAGGGCAAGGGATCAATTACCCTGCCAGGAACATTCGAGAAAAACCAGACAACCCATCACGCCGGGCGCACCTACAGAGGGGGAGCGATCATCCAGCATGCGCCGCTCTTCCCGGTGGTCGGCAACCACGAAGTAATGGGGCGCTATGACCTGAGCAAGAAACTGGAAGATCAATTTGAAGACCCGCAGCCAAGGGTGGTGGCTGAAAACAGATACACACAGGTGTCAAACCTTGTAAATCCCGATGATTTTGAAGAGATAACCCACCAGTGGATCGAAGATAATTCGTTCAATACCGTGAGCTACAGGGAGATATTCACCCTGCCCTCGGAGGGAACAGGAGGTGAAAACTATTATGCGATCCAGTTTGGCGATGTCTATCTGATTGGCCTGTATGCCACACGGATCTGGCGGCCACCTGTCCGGGAGCCCTCGACACCAAGTAAATATCTGGAATCGGAAGCATCACTCGACAACGCTGAGCAGTGGGGATACGGCGAATTTATCTTTGCCGATCTGCAGAAAGGCAGCACGCAGTACGAATGGCTGGCAGAGCGATTAAAAAGCCCTGAGTTTCAAGACTCGAAATACAAAATAGTCATGATGCACCAGGCCCCCCATGGCTTCGGCACCAATCATATCCCCGTGTTTGCCCATCCCGTCCAGATTGTCGATCGCGATGACAACGGGCGCATCACCTCCGTCCGCTATGAATATCCGCTTGAAAACGATATTCTGTTCAATGACGTGATGCCGCTGCTCAAGGAGGCCGGGGTTGATCTCATTCACTCGGGTCATTCCCACCTCTGGTTCAGGATCAATATCGACGGGATCACCTATGTGGAAACCTCGAACGTCGGCAACAGCTATGGGTGTTATATGGATGGTTACAAAGAGCGTCAAAACACCCCAGATGACTCCCGCTTCGATGCCCGAAACTACCCCAGGACCGGCGACCCGCACGGTTTGTCGCCAGCCGTGCCCACCGGCTTCAGTCCATTATCAGATAAGGACGGTATCCCCCTTCCCTGCGTCGACAGCAACGACCTGACCGTTTTCACCATTCTCGACACCCAGAAAGGGACGCTGGGCAGCTACGTCTATGATACCCGTGAGCCTGAGTCTCCCCCGCGGTTATTTGATGAGGTGAAAGTGGGACGGTAATGCGGTAAGGGACTGTCACACGACAAGTGTCA
>CBFCWR010000448.1:0-2218 GCA_965601575.1 uncultured Desulfofustis sp.
TTCCAGCGGTGCCGTCTCCTCGACCGCGAGGGGATCTGTGAGGTCATCTTCACCCTCTGCGCCAACCGGTCCCGGTATCAAGGCCAGGAGAGCAGCCAGAAACATCGCTGCAATCGATCTATGCCGTAGCGAGATGACGCCGCCCGGTGGCCCTATGAAGGATTGATCGATCTGCACCTGTCAATCTTTACCAGGCAAGAGCTGGCTGCGGGTTCTGGGATGAATTTCCCATCCCGCTGCGGTGAACTCTTTGGTGGCCAGATCGCTCAGATCTCCAATCAGCCACAGCTCCCTGCCAGCACTTTGAGCAACGGCAGGCTCATCGGAAATCTCCATAAGTGCTCCGGACACCCTCTCGGACCAGATCAGATGATCGGTCGGCAGGATCACTGCCACCCTGCCCTCCTGGTTGATCGCCTTGATGATACGAGCCATCGGAACAATTTCCTTAAGCGGAGCAATATGGGTGTGGTAGCCTGCTGTCAAGACAGTCAATTCTGTTATGACACGGGCCATCTCGGGAGTATTCGCTTGCAGCGAAACCTTCAGAAAGAGCTCCAGATTTTCAACTCCTTTCATCGACTCGAGGGCCGAGGTCATGACCGTGTAGAGCGCCGGCGAGAACACCTGATTGTTGAGGAAGAGCTGAACCGTATCGCCATCCATGCCAAGGGCGAGCAGCTTGTCTCTGCTCTGCACCCACAGCTCGGCCGCCGGGGTGGTGTTGATCGCCTCGTTGAGGAGCCTGGCTGCCCCGGAGGTGGTCAGGACGATGCCTCCTACTCCTGGCACCATGCTGGTGGCCAGCCCCACGCCGAGACCTCCGAGGTAATCGGCCCAGGCCAGACGGTCGAGTTCTTCCTGCAGAACCCTGTTGCGGGAATAGACATTGACATTGAATGCGGTGGCTATTTTGCCCTTTGATTTGGAGAAACCGATGACCTGCTGTACCTTGGAATCCTCGGCATCGGTCACTTCTCTGCTGCCGATGGTTTCACTGGCCCTGTGGAAGAGACCCTGCACCCCCGAGGCTGCGCCCTTGAGAGTGTTTTCGGTATCGGTAAAGAGATTTTTTATCCCGCTCACCGTATTGGCGCCCGACTGCTTCAGAGATTCGATTGCCGTGTCGTCTGTCTCAATCTTCTTCATTTCGGCAATCGCATTCAGTTCATTGACCAGAAACCTGAGCCTCGTGGTCGATGGCGCCTCGAATTCACCGAACGGCGAAGTAACGGAATAGCTGTTGAACAGACCGTTGTTCTTCACTTCATCGGCTACTTCATGATTCGGCCCTTTGAGCACTTCAGATTCCAGGATGGCGGCGGCTGAGAGCACGGGTGGTTCCTCAAATTCGGCCTGTGCGCTATCTATCGCCGGCAAAGCGACCAACCACACGGCAAGGGATGAGATGATGAGACCTTTATGAAACATCGAGATCCTCCTCATATGCAGACTTCAAGACTAGTGAACGGAACGAAGGTTGTTGGCGCGGCAGAGACAGGCGCCTCAGACATGATTAATGCACTTAGAGATGAAAAGCAACGCTGTATGGAACCTGCATCTTTGTCGTATGCAAGGATAAAACCCAAAGCAGGGAACACTGGTAGCTGCCGGACATTATGGCCCGATACCCGCTTTCTGACCTTTAAAGAGTTTACGCTGTCCCACCAAGACTTCGCTGTCTTACCCGCACAGTATCAGGGCATCGATCTTCTTTCTGGAAAGTTGCGTATTTTCGCAGATTCCCCTTGGTGTAACAGGCAACCATTGGTAATCTTTAGCGATGATTGCTTCAATTCGGATATTTATCAGCATCATCCTGGTACCAATTCTGCTGCTGATGGGATCATCAGTCCAGGCCGACTGGATCAATCTCACCGGGGCCGAAAATTCACCAAATATCGTTGAAATACATGTCGAGCGGGATCATCATCAACCCGTGCACAAATCCAGGAGGAGCAGAGGTGAAAGCAGCGTATTACGAAGAATTCCAGCAGCCCTTGACGCTGAAAAACCTCGGCGATCCGGCGCCAGAACGGGACGGGGTTGTGATCGAGGTAAAAGCGACCGGTTTGTGCCGCAGTGATTGGCACGGCTGGATGGGACACGATCCTGACATCTCGCTTCCCCACGTGCCAGGCCATGAACTTGCCGGGGTTGTACAGGCTGTGGGAACTCAGATCAAGAATTGGCGCGAGGGTGATCGAGTAACCCTGCC
>CBFCWR010000449.1:0-2195 GCA_965601575.1 uncultured Desulfofustis sp.
CATGCTGCTAATTTGAGCATCGAGCGAATTGGGTCTATCGAAATGTTTTCAATGGGCAGGGTGTTTCCCGCAACACCGAGAAAAGAACCCTATTTCTCTCATAAGGTGATGCGGCTTTTCTATCTTTTAATCAAGCTGATGGGTAAGAACACCACTATAAAATCGACGGACCCCGCAGTATCGTTGTTTACGGTCGGCCTCCATGGAACTGACCAGGAAATTATTGAAAACAATGATATTTTACGCTTCCCTCAGCGAGCGCACCTGGTCTGCAATAAAATCCTTAGGAGCCCTAGGTCAACTGCAATGCATCGCCGCAATCCGCGCTGGTTCATTCCCTAGAGCTCTTGACTGGTGGCCTTTTCCCGTGTTGTCATCGAGCAGCACAACATCACCTGCTCTACTTATAAATTTATTCCCATCCCCGGTCTCAAATTCAACTTCTCCCGTCATCATGATCAACCATTGTCGGACCGGGGTCGGATGCCATTTTCCAAACCAGTTTTCAGGCAGTTCAAGAAAGACAAGGGAGTGGGTCGACTCAGGAGAGGATGTATTGAGAGGAAGCGCAGGCGGGGCATAGTTGTTCTGGGTTAATTCGATTTTTTTAATCTCAAAATGAGAGCAACCCTCGGCATCGGAAAATATTCGAATATACTCGATCATGTGTGCTCCTTGTTTTTACGATTGAGTGGTCTCGGTAATGGCACGTGTAAGGGAAGCTGGTGTCGAGACAGTGTCAATCCCAAGTCCAGGTCGCCCTCCGTTACTACATATAATCATTGTTTATTTCAGGCTTGATTTTCTGTGTAACACTAGGAATACTGAGAAGGTAAGATGAGACATCTCAAATTGGGACATCATTGCAAGGAGAACGATTTGAACCGATAGAGGAGTGACCAGTGGCTCATCACATCAACCATCATTCCCGCCGACTCCCCTACAATCAATTAACCGATCGCCTTAACCGATTTCCGCAGGGCGCCCCCGAATCACCTCTACTTGAAAAAATCCTTAAACTGCTGCTCAGCGATCGCGAAGCTGAGTTGGTGGCATTGCTGCCGATCAAACCCTTTACCGCAGAACAAGCGAGTCAGGCCTGGTCGGTAAGCGAACTCGAGGCCAGGAAAAACCTGGACTCCCTGGCTTCGAGAGCCGTTCTTGTCGACATAGAGCAGAAAAACGGGACCAAGTACGTGCTGCCCCCGCCGATGGCGGGTTTTTTTGAATTCTCTCTCATGCGCCTGCGCAATGACCTCGATCAGAAGGTGATCAGTGAGTTGTTTCACCAGTACCTGAACGTGGAAGAAGACTTTATCCGTGAATTATTTACCCAGGGCGAGACACAACTCGGCAGGACCTTTGTCCATGAGCCCGCGCTTCCCAACCCGCAATCTCTTCATGTGCTCGACTACGAGAGGGCAAGCAAGGTCATTGAAACGGCCGATCCGATGGGTATCAGCCTCTGTTATTGCCGGCACAAGATGCAGCATCTCGACAAGGCCTGTGAGGCGCCGATGGATATCTGCATGACCTTCAATACTTCAGCGGCTTCGCTCATCCGCCATGGACACGCTCGCAAAGTAGACGTGGTCGAAGGTCGGGAGTTGCTGCACCAGGCCTATGAAAATAATCTGGTGCAGTTTGGTGAAAACAACCAGAAAGGGGTGAATTTCATCTGCAACTGCTGCGGTTGCTGCTGCGAGGCCCTGCTCGCCGCCAAACGATTCGCCCATCTGCATCCGGTCCATACCACAAATTATATACCTGCGCTGAGTTCCGAATCCTGCAAGGGATGCGGCAAATGCGTCGATATTTGTCCGGTCGAGGCGCTGTCACTCGTATCGGCCAACGATCCCCATAAGCCGAAACGGAGAAAAGCGCGTCTGGATGACGAAATATGCTTGGGCTGCGGCCTCTGTGTCCGATCCTGCCCGACGGAATCGATACGGCTGGACCCACGTGCGGAAAAAGTTATCACCCCGGTGAGCAGCGCCCACCGGGTAGTGCTCATGGCGATTGAACGGGGAAAACTCCAGCATCTGATTTTTGATAATCGAGTGCTGTTCAGCCATCGGGCGCTGGCAGCGGTTTTAGGCGTAATCCTGAAGATGCCTCCGGTGAAACAAATCATCGCAAATAAGCAGCTGCAGTCCCGCTATGTTGAAAAATTGCTGGCCAGCCAGGGGTATTGA
>CBFCWR010000450.1:0-2171 GCA_965601575.1 uncultured Desulfofustis sp.
GGAGCGCTCGAGCAGGCGGGACATGAGGTCCGGGTGTCGGATCTGCATGAGACCGGATTCAACCCGGTATCGGGTAGGCACAATTTTACCACCGTCAAAGATACTGACTATTACAAGCAGCAGATCGAAGAACTCCATGCCACTGAAGTTTCAGGGTTTTCTCCCGAGATAGAAAACGAGCTGCAGAATCTGGAATGGTGTGACCTGATGATCTGGCAGTTCCCGCTCTGGTGGTTCGGTCTCCCGGGCCCGCTCAAGGGCTGGGTAGATCGGGTATTCGCCATGGGACGCACCTACGGCAACGGCAGATTTTATGAAGGAGGCGTGTGTGCCGGCAAACGGGCCATGCTGTCGCTCACCACCGGCGGACCGGCCGAAGCCTATCAGGCTGACGGGTTCAACGGCGATATCGCCGGCATTCTCCGACCAATCCATCGTGGCATGCTGGCCTTCGTTGGCTTCTCCGTGCTGGCTCCCCAGATTTTCTACGGCCCGGCCCATATTTCCGAGGAAGAGCGGGCGGAACTGCTCAGGAACTATCATGCCCGCCTTCAGAGAATCAACCAGGAAGAGCCTGTTGTGGTGGGGCGTTATTAAAAGGCTGAAAAAATTTTACCTGGAGTTGATCAGGCCCACTGATTGATTCGTTAAAAGTACAAGCGAAACGAAGGTGGACAGGTGTGTTTCTCCTCCGAGCGCTGCGGCTGCAGCGGTGCTGCGTGTTACTTTGGTTTCAAGAAACCCTCCGCCGATGCGGGCCGGTTCCTCGCCGAAAAGGAGAAATTCAAACAGAAAACTGATTTTGGCATCAATTTCTATCGGCACATCCACGCACCTGCCGCGAAGTCGAAATATCTCCTCTGGCAGGCTCTCGACAACAGCGATAATGAGATGACGATCGAAGTGGTGAATCTGTGGGTCGACCCTCTTAGCTTATCAGGACTTGACAAGACTGAATCCTTCACTCTCCCTTGTTTATTTCAACGCTCTCCTCCCAGACGTACTAACGTAATACTGTCAGTGGATGGGGAAACTACGCCTAAAATGGATGAAGTAAGAAGAATCTGAACCGTATTGATTTGGCACACAAGGACATCGTGATTCGTTTTGTGCCTCCCAGTGACCTCACAATTATAACCCAAGAGAGCCGCCCCAATGATCAAGTACAATTGGGTTAACGGCCTGATTTCAGATAGGTACCATTAGATAAATACAAGCTTGGCGCTGGATCGGATAAAACACTCAGCGAATTGACATCTCAAGTATGATATACTTGCATGTAAATGAAGAAATACACAATACAGCTGAAGGGAGAGGATGATGAAATCATTTAAAATTGCGTTTCTGGGGCTGCTCATTTCTATTTTATTTTGTGGCTCGAATGCTTCCGCCATCGATCTCTATGGGTATGGAAGCTACTGGGGCAAACAAGATACCGATGGATCGTGGGGTGCGGGAGTTGGTCTCGCCATACCGCTTTTTACTGAACATCTGCGGCTTGACGGCAGAGCACATTTCTTCTCAGACAGCGATGCAGGGATTATCTATGAAGACGTGACACTAATACCGTTTGATTTGGGACTGCAAGTACACATCCTGCCTTACGGCAAGCTGGATCCTTATGTGCTTGGAGGAGTATCCTATATCTATGTGGACAATTCCAGCGATGTTGATTTAGACTCTAAATTCAGTGGCTATATAGGGGCGGGACTAGATGTGTCGCTGGGAACATCACTGGTGAAACTGTTTGGAGAGGCTATTTATCGCTTTGCCGAGTTAGACGGGATATTGGAAGAGAACATCGATGTGGGGGGATTTACCGGCAATGTCGGTATCAAGTTCCATTTTTAATGAGTGAGCTCTCATCAGGCAGCTAGAGCTCTGCTTCAATCTTTTTAAAAAGACCCCGGTAAAAGCTGCAGCGCTCAGCGGCCTCTTTCAAAATTGCATCGAGGTCCTTTTCAAACTCTGTCAGCGTCGTATCAGCGGCAACCACGAAAGGTGCAGACCTGACGATACAGCGTGCTGCAATCGTCGACTCACGCGCATCGAGACCTGAGTACTTTTCCAGTCCCAGGATTATCTCCTGTTCCAGGCTGTGAACCATATTCATCTTATCAGCCATGGTGGTTGCATCCTGCCCTGACACGGGAGTTGCCGCCGCAAGTAGG
>CBFCWR010000451.1:0-2163 GCA_965601575.1 uncultured Desulfofustis sp.
TGCTGCAGCCACTCAGGATTGCGATTCCGAGAAACATGAGCAGTAAAAACGGCATCCACTTAAGATTTAATTTACTCGAACTCTTGGCCATGAACCTATCCTCGCAGTGATTGCAGTCTGATGTTTCAAAAAGTCTTTTCCCTGTTCTTTTTATTGCACACTAAGCTAGCGGAATAGACCTGATTTTGCAACGATTCGTTCAATGATGCCGGGTGCTTGAAACAAATTCGCGGGAAAATTGTTCGACGTTGGTAAAAAACTAAAGGACCTTACCACTGCCTTGTGTGACGGTGATAAAAGGCCTTGCTCAGCTTCAGCAACTGGACTCTGGTATTGGTATCCTGGTTGAGCAGGATAACAAAGGGGTCGAGCTGTTTTCCGGTGGAAAAATAACCGGCATAGCCATAGACACCGGTCATGGTTCCGGACTTGAGTGGCGTGCCGGCCGTTTCGCTCAACAGCCACGCGTGGGATTTGAAGCGTTCGAGGAGGACGATCATCGCCGACGGGGTAACCAGGTTATTTCTCGACAGGCCCGACCCTTCGGCAATAATAATGTTGTCGCTGTCCAGATCGGTCGCTGAGTAGATGGCATTGGTCATCGCCTTTCTTGCTTTGTCCCAGGTTGCCGGTGCACCATACTGGCGGGCGCCGCAATAGAGAAAAAGCTGGTTGGCAATGAAATTGCTGGAGTACTTCAGGCACGCCCTGAGCATTTGAGCTACCGTCATCTCGCTACGGTAGGTGTAAAGCAGCGTGTCATTGGGCTTAACCCGCCCCCTGTGGAATTTTTTTCCGACTGCGATGTCCTGCTTACGCAGCTGAGCAGCGATGAGTTCGGCAACGAGGCGGTGGGGTGTGATGCTGCTGTTTCTTTGGGAAAAGGCTGATACGTTTACCCGGTGCAGTCCGGGCTTAACCCGGGTGCCGATCTCTCGGGTGATATCCAGCAGGGGGGTCTGCGGCTCGGCTGAGTCAATGATGCCGGTATCATGTTTAATCAGCGCCACGGTGTTGAAATTTACTGCCAGGGCTGAATTTTGGGCATCATAGGGATTGGTCGAGTTTTCGGCTCCGTCAGGGGGGGATTCGAGTTCGAAAAAACTGTCGTCCAACAGGATTGACTCTACGCGGTCAAGCCCCTTTTTTTTCAAGCTCTGCGCGATATCCTGCACACGCTCGGAGATCAGGAAAGGGTCCCCGTATCCTTTGACGCAGAGGACATCGTTATCCCGGAGATAGAATTCCGTTTTTATCCGGTGTGATGGTCCCAGAATCTCGAGGGTCGACAGGGCAGTGGCAATCTTTATGGTCGAGGCGGGAATCAGCAGCGCGTCACTATTGAGCTGGGCGATGGCTGCACCGTTTCTGGTAAGCACATAGCCGCCATGGTCTATGAGATCGTCTAAGGAGGATGAATCTTCTGCGACAGAGACGGTGACCTGAAAAAAGGCCCACAGCAGGAGTAGAATACCCGGAGCTGTGGGCCTGAAACAGCGCATGGCCGTCGTGAGGTTATGGAGCTTTAGAGCTTAGGCAATTTAGCCATCGATTCAGCGATCTGTTCGGCGGGATATTCAAAATCCTCAAGCTCTCCGGCAAAATACTTATCGTAGGATGCCATATCGATGAGTCCGTGGCCTGAGAAGTTGAATAGAATGGTTTTCGGCTCTTCAGGTTCCCTTGTTGCCTCGATGATTGCACCTCGGATTGCGTGACAGGTTTCCGGTGCCGGGATGATTCCCTCCGTTTTTGCGAACAGCACCCCGGCCTCGAAACATTCAAGCTGCTGGAGCCGAATCGGCTCGACGAGCTTATCACGAACCATGGCCGATACGATCGGGGCCATACCGTGATAGCGCAGACCGCCGGCATGAATGCCGGGCGGAATGAAATCGTGTCCCAGGGTGTGCATGTAGAGCAGAGGAGTGGTCTGGGCCGTATCGCCGAAATCCCAGGTCAGCTCTCCTCCGGTCAAAGTGGGGCAGGAGGCCGGTTCGGTGCCGACAAAGCGGATTTTCTTTCCTTCCAGGTGATCCGGGACGAAAGGCACGGCCAGCCCGGCAAAGTTGGAACCGCCACCGCAGCAGCCGACGATCACGTCGGGGAAATCACCGGCAATTTCCATCTGTTTCTTGGCCTCGAGGCCGATGATCGACTGGT
>CBFCWR010000452.1:0-2154 GCA_965601575.1 uncultured Desulfofustis sp.
AAGGTCTGGACGGCAGTGGATGGGTATTCGGGCGCCACCGCGCTCACCGCCCTGCCCCAGGGTGATCCGGCCAATCCGCTGGCCTCACTCGATTATTCCTGGTTCGAGGCTTTCATCGGTACTATTCCCGGATCCATGGGCGAGACCTCGGTTCTGGCCTGTCTGTTCGGTGCGGCCCTGATGCTGGCCACCGGCGTGGCCTCCTGGCGGATCATGCTGTCGATGCTGATCGGCGCCGTGATAACTGCAATGGCTTTCAATTTGATCCCAAATCCCTCCAATCCGATGTACGCGCTGCCGGTACATTATCACCTTGTCTTAGGCGGCTTCGCCTTCGGTCTGGTGTTCATGGCCACCGATCCGGTATCGGCGGCCCAGACCTTTTCGGGGCAGTGGATGTACGGGTTGCTCATCGGCTTTCTGACAATTTTCATCCGGGTCGCCAACCCCGCCTACCCGGAGGCCGTTATGCTGGCGATTTTGCTGGGTAACGTGTTCGCCCCGTTTTTCGACTACTTGGTGGTTCGTGCCAACGTGAGAAGGAGGCTCGTCCGCAATGGCTAAAGAACATCCTCTGAAACCGTTTTACTCGGTGCTCGTCCTTGCCTTTGCCTGCTCGGCCCTGGTGGCCGCGGCGGCAGTAGGTCTTGAGCCCTATCAGACGGTAAATAAGACCCTCAACCAGAAAAAAAATATTCTTAATGCCGCCGGGTTGTACCTGCCTGATGTGGGCGTCGAAGAGCAATTCTCCATGATCGAGACCCGGCTCGTCGACCTGGCATCCGGAACCTTTGTCGACAACCCCGACATGGATCCTTTCGCCTTCGATCAGCTCGATGCGGCCATGAGCGAGGACAATGGCCGCGCGCTTGACACCGACACCGATATCGCCGGCCTCAGGCGCCAGGAAAAATATTCCTTGGTCTACCTGGTCAAGGACGGCGACAACTTTGAGCAGGTGGTACTGCCGATTCGAGGCAAGGGGCTCTGGTCGACGATGTATGCCTACGTGGCCATCGATGCCGACCTGAACACGATACGCGGCGTATCCTTCTACGAACATGGAGAGACCCCGGGTCTCGGCGGGGAAGTGGCAAATCCACGCTGGCAGCAGGGCTGGCAGGATAAAGCTCTCTACGACCAAACTGATCAGCTGGCCATCTCCGTGGTAAAAAGCGGCACCCAGGCCAGCCCCGAGGAGCAGGACTATCAGATCGACGGCCTCTCGGGTGCAACCATCACCACCCAGGGAGTCGACTCGATGATGCAGTTCTGGTTCGGTGACCACGGATTCAAACCGTTTTTCGAGCAGTTAAAAAACGGAGGACTCAATGGCTGAAAGCAATAAGGAACTCCTCATACGTTCCGTCTTCAAAAGAAATCCCATCGCCCTGCTGGTGCTCGGCATCTGCTCGGCGCTGGCGGTTACCGGCCAGATGTCCACGGCACTGGTTATGTCGATCTGTGTCACCCTGGTGACCGCTTTTTCGAGCCTGACCATTTCCATCGTCCGTTACCAGATACCCAATACGGTCCGAATCGGACTGCAGATCATGGTCATCGCCACCCTGGTGATCCTGGTTGATCAGATTCTCCAGGCCTTTTTCTACGAACTTTCCAAACAACTTTCGATCTTTGTCGGGCTGATCATCACCAACTGCATCATCATGGGCCGGGCCGAAGGATTCGCCATGTCCAACCCACCCATCCCGAGCTTCATTGACGGTATCGGCAACGGACTCGGCTACAGCGTGATCCTGATGAGCGTCGCCCTGGTAAGGGAACTTTTCGGGGCGGGCACCATTTTTGGCTACACCATATTTGCCACGGTCAACAACGGCGGATGGTACGTGCCAAACGGCATGCTGGTGCTGCCGGCCAGCGGGTTCTTCCTGATCGCCATGCTGATCTGGCTGATCCGCACCTATGATCCCGAGCAGCAGGAGAGTCAATAATGCATTATCTCGACATCATTTTCAGATCGCTGTTCATCGAGAACCTGCCGCTCAGCTTTTTTCTCGGCATGTGCACCTTCCTGGCCATCTCCAAGAAGGTCAAATCGGCGGTAGGTTTGGGGCTTGCCGTGGTGGTGCTGACCGCCCTCACGGTACCGCTGAACAACTTTCTGCTCAACACGGTGCTCAAGGAAGGAGC
>CBFCWR010000453.1:0-2143 GCA_965601575.1 uncultured Desulfofustis sp.
AATCATCCTCCGGCATCAATTCCCAGGCCAGATCATCGTTGTCGCCGCAGGCATGCACGAGTGTCTCGACCATCGCCGCCCCGACGTTGTGACCGGTTGGATCACAGGAGTAGACTGCCCCGCATGAGCAGGAACCGACCGTAAACTCACTGAGCTTGCGGTTCGGCTTGTCAATGGCCCGCGCCACTTCCTGACCGCAGAATGGGCACCACGGCCTTTTCTTTATCAACTTTTTACTCATCAGATCTATTGTCCAGCGGACCGATTAAGCTATTGCAATTTATCTTCGAGGCTGGCGACAAAATTAGGATCAACTGAGTAGCCAAGTTCCCTGGCCTTTTCCATATGTTTCTTGGCCTCACTGAACTGCTCGCTGAAATAGAGTGCCACCGCAAGGTTGTTGTGAGCCAGCGGCGATTCCTCATCAAGCGACAATCCTTTTCTGGCTGCTTCGAGCGCACGGGAGTCCTCACCTTTCATGGTCAGAACCGAAGTGAGATTGATCCAGACAGTAGCCAGCTTGTCATCGATGGTGATGGCTTTCTGATAATGCTCGATCGCCCCGTCGAGATCGTTTTTCTGCTGGCTGATCAGGCCCAGGTTGGCAAACGCCTGGGCCGCCTTGTGATTGACCGAAACCGCCTGCTTATTGAGTTCTTCAGCTTTTTCAAGATTGTTCTGGCCAAAGTATATAGCCCCCAGGTTAATCATCGATTCGACCGAATGGGGATCAAGTTTAATGGCGGTTTTCAAGGAAGCAATTGCCTCTTCGACCCTGCCGGCCTTCATATAAACGAGACCAAGGTGGTGATGGGCCATGACATTTTCCGGCAGTTCCTCTACTTTTTTCTCCAATTCCTCGATTACCGCATCGAGATCTTCCGACAATTTCTCTGACATGGGTGGATACCTCTCTGATCAATCTTTATGGTTATTAATAATATCAAATTGTTATCGATACTTTCATCTGTTACTGCTGTCGGCGGCAACACTATAGACATGTGGGTTGAACTTTCAAGCAGAAGCACTGTTACGCTCAGTTCCCCATCTTTTATCCTAAAACGCCTAAATCAGCCGTGCAGGAAGCCAGCAGCTCTGCTTTATTTGCGGACAATACTTTTTTTGCCTCTTGGGCATCCCTGCCAATCTGTTCAGCCAGATCTGGCACTCCGGTAAATTTCTTTTCATCCCGGAGAAATTTCAACAGATTCAATTTGATCGGCTTGCCATATATATCTTTGTTGAAGTCGAATATGTGGGTTTCAGCAACCAGTTTCCGGTCACCGAAGGTTGGATTGTATCCGATATTCAACACCCCACCGTAGCACACTCCCTCGCAGATGACCTGAACCGCATATACGCCTATTCGAGGTACCAGATCCTCCTCGTTTACCTGGAGATTGGCGGTGGGGTATCCTATTTCACTGCCCCCTCTTTTTTTGCCGACCTGAACGACACCTCGAATCTGGTAAGGCCGCCCCAAGAGCGCCCGGGCATCTCTCATTCTACCCTCAGCCACGAGTTTTCGTATCTGGGTCGAACTGACCAGCAAGTCGTTTTCGTAAAAGGCCTCTACCACGGTCACTGGAAAATTCTTCTGTTTCCCCTGCGCCTTAAGAAATTCAGTATCCCCGCTTCTGCCTTTGCCAAAAGCGTAATCGTAGCCGACCACCAATTCGGACATGCCGATGGTATCGAGGAGGATCTCCTGGACGAACCGCTCCGCCGTGGTCGAGGCAAACGATCGATCGAACGGGATTATGACCAGATGGTCAATTCCCGCCTTGTCGATCTGTTCAATTTTCTGGGCTATGGTTGAAATCAGTAGAATTCCGTCGGGCCGCAATACTCTGAGGGGGTGGGGATCGAAGGTGACCACAACGCTGCAGCCCCGGTTCACCGAGGCTCGTTTGACCACCTCGGCGAATAATTGCTGATGGCCGAGATGCACGCCGTCGAAATTGCCGATGGTCACACAAGCTTTCTCGAAAGGGGTGACGATGTCATCAAGGTTCCAATATAATTCCATTGCCAGTCGCAGCGCTAATCTTCTTTTCTCTTCTCACCTCAAGAAACTCTTGACAAATTTGGGTACAAAAAGCATTATCTCCACACTAATGCCGAAGTGGCGGAATTGGTAGAC
>CBFCWR010000454.1:0-2120 GCA_965601575.1 uncultured Desulfofustis sp.
GTAGACAATGAAATATTCGGCTCCCGAGCACCGGCAGATTTTTGTCGATATACCAATTATTTAGGCATCCATCGTGTTGCACCTCATACGGCCCCTCATCTGAGAAAACTGGAACCGCTGGAGACGGTGGAGACGTCTCTTCGGAACCAGAGTTCCCAACGGTTTACCTGTGTTAGGTTATATAATCAACACCCTTGACCCCTTAACGGAGAGAGGATGGAACCAGCCACGCGCTGACGATAAGGCTGCAAGACAGGTTCGCAAAGAGGAAATGAGGGAAATCTTTGCAGGAGCCCTGCGCTATTGGTAAGATGGGTTCACTGTGCGGCAACTGACTAGCTATCATTTGGATTTCGTTTACAATAATGATCCAACTTGAGGTCACCTGAAGCCGAATCATCAATGGACACGGTACTTCATTAATTCAGCGAAATAGCTTTATGCAAAACTGCGATGCTCAAAATATAATTCTCACCGGCTTCATGGGAACAGGGAAAACCACCGTTGGTAAACTGCTGGCCGAGAAGTTGGGACGTGAATTCATCGATACCGATCAGTTAATCGAGGAACGCCAGGGACTATCCATACCGGAAATCTTTGACCAACTGGGCGAATCAGCTTTTCGCCAGATGGAGGCGGACATAGCCCGAGAACTTGGGCAAAGAGAAGGGCTGGTTATTTCAACCGGGGGGCGTCTGATGCTTGACCCGGCTAATGTTGCAGCCTTAAGCGCCAGAGGACGCGTGTTCTGTCTGGTCGCCACCCCTCAAGAAATCCTCTCACGAATTGAGGGCGACACTGATCACCATCGGCCGCTGCTTGACGTCCCGAACCCTGGCGAGCAGGTAGTGGAACTTCTGCAAGAACGGCAAAAAGGCTATCAGCGGTTTCTAAAAATGTCGACGGACGACACTCATCCTATTGATATAACTGACAATTTAATCGACATCCTTGAAAAGAGCCAAACCCATTTTGCCGTTGAGATTCCCTCCTATCCCCATGAGTATATAGTCGGCAACGGCATCTTGCCCTTTACCCGTCAACTCGCGGGAACCGACAGCATGTTGGCGGTGATTACCGACAGCGTTGCAGGGGACCTTTACGCTCACAGCTGCGGAAACGTCGATCACGTTATCACCATCTCTGAAGGACGCCAGGAAAAGACCTTGGCTACCGTACAGGCGGTGTATGATGAACTCGTTGAAATCGGCTTTGATCGTTCAGGAACGATAGTGGCTTTGGGGGGGAGCGTCATCGGAGATATTGCCGGTTTTGTCGCCGCTACCTACATGCGCGGCGTCAATCTCGTGCAATGTCCCACCAGTCTGCTGGCCATGGCAGACACCAGCATCGGCGGTAAGAACAGTCTTGATCTTCCCCAGGGGAAGAATCTCATCGGCAGCTTCAAACAGCCATCGCTGGTCATTGCCGATGTGGCCACCCTCAATACCCTGCCAATCGAGGAATTAATCTCCGGTATGGCCGAGATTATCAAGCACGGCCTCTTGGCCGATACCGACCTGCTCGAAAAGGTGGAACAGGGGACCTGGCCCTTGAAGACCGAATCGCTGCACACCTCCTATTCCGAATTACAGGCGCTGGTCGCGCAATCCATCCAGGTGAAAATCTCCTACGTGCAGAAGGATCCCTTTGATGAGGGCATTCGCAAGCAGCTGAACATGGGGCATACCTTCGCTCATGCCATTGAAAAGGTAAGCTCCAACACCATTCGCCACGGTGAGGCGGTTGCCATGGGCATCGCTGCAGCGACCGATCTTTCAGTGAGATTGGGATATTGTGACGAGCAGTTAAAACATCGCATTGATCTGGTTCTTGAAAAGGTTGGCTTACCCAATCGAATTCCAAACAATCTCTCGCCTGAGTCAATATTTGAAACTATGAAAAGAGATAAAAAGAGACGTGCCCAGTCACTGAGGCTCGTGCTGCCCCTGCGGGTGGGTCAGGTATTTGTGGCCGATGATATTGACTCCAGCGATCTACTCAAGACACTCGAAGCCATGTCCAGCCCGGTGAGGTAATTATAGTCCTTCAACCCAGTGACAATGGAAAACGAGAATTTTTCACCCCTGACTTCCGCATCTGCTTTGATTGCAGCCACA
>CBFCWR010000455.1:0-2079 GCA_965601575.1 uncultured Desulfofustis sp.
CTGGCCGCCACGCTTGCCCTCGAAAAGTTGGAGGTTGAAAGGGCAGTTGATGAGGAGTTGATTGCCGTCGTCGAGAACGACGCCTGCTGCTGTGATGCGGTTCAGGTATTGACCGGCTGCACATTCGGCAAAGGCAACTTTTTCTTCAAGGACCATGGCAAAATGGCCTTTAGTTTTGCCAATCGATCCACCGGCAAGTCAATACGACTGGTGTTGAAACCGCACGTCCTGGACGCCCCTGTGGATGAACTACGACTACGTGATCTGATAAACTCGGGACAGGCCTCAGCCGAAGAGATTCGCAGCTACGAGAAAATGTCGGAAAGCCGGGTAAAGGAGCTGTTTGCCGGGGGACCCGAAAATTTCTTTGAGGTTCAGGACCAGGATGATGAACTGCCGGCCCATGCCACGATTGCCCCATCGATAGCCTGTGCAGGCTGCGGCGAGATGGTCATGGAAACCAAATTAGTGGATCACGATGGCCGGAAGCTTTGCAGGGCATGTGACGGGTAGCTGAGAACACCATCTCCTCGAGCCCCCTTAACTGTTTCTTAATCGTATCCTAATTTTGGCTTGTGCTCGGCTGCGTTGCTCGCTACTATTGTGGTAAGAACCATTCTCAAAATCAGAGCGAGCACCCATGGATAAGGTCGATCTTGAAACCATCCTCAATCAGTGGAATATCCTTGACGAATCTGAGAGATGGAGTCTCAAAGCCCAGTTTTTCCAAGAATATCCCGACGAGTATGACGCTGAGGATTTCATTCGTTTTCTGGAGAAGCACCGTGGGGAGCGTGCTCCATCAGGTCGCTCCACATAGCGCCAGTAGATAATCTCCTTATCAGCGTCAGATTCAATCCGAGGCACTCCACGTATCGCCCTGTGAGCCGAATTGACGGGCAGGGTGTTTTTTTTCCGTGCAATCGCACACTATTGATGCTACAATGTGGTATAGGTTGATATGGCAGGATTTATTGACCTCAGCCCCCCTGCATCCTCTCTTCTCCACCACTCTCCTTTTGCAGGGGGGCTTTCTGTTTGTCTTTCTTTACCAGGTCAGGCGCTACGGGACATGTTGTCGTCAAAGAACAAAGGATCACTACTCAACAAGTCGCCCACTCTGTCCTATAGTATCCAGGTAGAGTTGTATTTGCCCATCCTGTAAGGCCCCAGATAACAGGTAATAATCTGTAATTACTCAGATAAGAGAATGAAAGATTATCTCAGTGAAACCCTCAACGAGGCCAAACTTCGGTTTACCCCCTTCCGCGCCTGGATCGGTGACCTCAGAGATCCGGCAGTGGTTAAAGCCGATATAATCGCCGGGACCACCGTTGCCCTGGTGCTGATCCCCCAGGCGATGGCCTATGCACAGCTGGCTGGATTGCCGCCCCATTATGGGCTCTATGCCTCTTTTATGGTGCCCATCGTCGCCGCCATTTTCGGTTCTTCAAAGCAGTTGCAGAACGGGCCGGTGGCGGTCATTTCCCTGATGACCGCAGCCGCCCTGGCGCCGTTGGGCTTAACCGTGGAGCAAACCGTAATGTATGCAGCCCTTCTGGCGCTCCTGGCTGGCGGCATTCAATTGATCCTTGGCTTTCTTCGTCTGGGCATCCTGGTTGATTTCCTCTCGCACTCGGTGGTCCTGGGATTTGCCAATGCCGCCGCCCTGGTCATTGCCAGCCTGCAGGTGGGTAAAATTTTCGGCATCGACGTCGAGACCGGACATTATTTACATGATACGCTCTGGAACCTGGCGGTGGCGATCCCCTCGGAGACCCATCCCCTGACGCTTCTCATGGGTATCCTGGCGCTCGTGCTGCTCGTGTTGTTCAAGCGGTTTGCCCCTAGACTGCCCGGGATTCTGTTGACCGTGATTATTACGACTATCATCGCCTGGCTCATTGGCTATCAGGACAAAGGCGGCGTGGTGGTGGGGGACGTGCCGGCGGGATTGCCGTCGTTTGCCTGGCCGGAATATGACTCGACGCATATCAAAGACTTGATGCTGCCTGCAGGTATGATTGCCTTTCTCAGCTTCGTGGAAGCATTTTCGGTGGCCAAAGCGGTTGCTTCGAA
>CBFCWR010000456.1:0-2063 GCA_965601575.1 uncultured Desulfofustis sp.
ACATACTGGGCCCGCTTGTAAGTCCAGGGATCAGTGCTGTTTTTGCGGCTCATCTTGCCGCGAAAATCGTCCAGCGAGCCATAGCCCTTGGCGTCCATCCAGGCCCCCAGTTCGTCGACCATGACGCCGATCTGCGAGACCTTGTGCCGGTAAAGCGTGCTCACCACCTGCACAGCATCGGCTCCGGCCAGGATCATTTTGGCCACGTCCTTGCCGTCCATGATGCCGCTCGAGGCGATCACCGAGGCGTCGGTTTCCCCGTAGAGCAGTCCCGAATAGCGCAGCGGCAGCTTGGAGGCGCTTTTCTCGCTGAGATTGATACGCACCACACTGCTTTCCTTCTCGGGATCGATGTCGGGCTGAAACAGCTGATTGAACATTACCAGCCCCTTGGCACCGGCCTCGACGAATGCCTCGGCCACGGCCAGGGGCGCCGTGTAGAACACGGACATCTTGACCGCCACCGGAATCTTCAGCGAGGAGGCGATCTCTTTGACCACGCCGATCTGGTCTTTCTCGATGGATGCTCCCTCGGCAGCCTGGAGATCCGGGTTGGCGAAGAAATTCAGCTCCAGCCCATCGGCACCGGTCTGCTCCAGCTTTTTAGCCCACTCGGTCCAGGTGGCGTTGTTCACCGCATTCAAACTGGCAATCACCGGAATATCGCAGGCTTCCTTGGCCTTCTGCACAAAGAGCAGATGTTCATCGGGACCCGAGTGCTCGATTTCCGGGAAAATGTCGGTCATCTCGGCATGCAGGTCGTCAAACTGCTGCATTTCCTCATCGAACCGCGCCTGCTCCAATTGGATCTGTTCTTCAAAGAGACTCTTGAGCACCAGAGCACCGGCCCCTGCATCCTCTATCTTTTTTATGGTATCCAGGTTTGCAGTCAAATCGCAGGCCCCTGCAACCACCGGATTTTTCAGCTCGATACCCATATAACTTGCTTTCAGATCAGCCATTTTTCGTCCAACTCCCTCGGTTAGGGTTAATTTTTACAATGAGTGATGCGTTGTTCTGCTGAGAACAAGTGAGAACTCTACTCGCTTATATTGACAGGTAATCACTCCTGGCGGATATGCCCACAGCAACGGGCATCAGGGAACACGAAAAAATTGATTTCCCGCCCGGGCTGTTCGTTGCACGCGAAAATTTTTCCGTGGACAGCAAGAACGTATGAGGATGATCACTACTCAATGACGTGAGTGTATCCCAAACATATTTCCCTCGGTGTCGACGGCGATAACGATATGGCCGTATATACCGATGGCCATCTTGTCCTGGATCAGTCTTCCGCCGTGCTCAACCACCCGGGCTGCCTCGACAGCGCAATCCTCACTGCTGAAATAGATAAGCACGCCCATGCCCTCGGAACTCAACCCTTCCTTTTTTACCAGCGCGCCGGCGGCGCCGGGACCATCTTCGAACATAGGGAAACACCACATCTCGACCCCGGGGAACGGGGCCTCCAGTTGATTCAGGGTGACTTCGAAGACTGCTTGGTAAAATTTTCTGGCCCGCTCCATATCCTTCACATAGATTTCAAACCAGGCAACCGAATTTCTTTCCATGACCATTGCCTCCCGACTCGTCTGATACTTGAACATGTGTACTCACCTCAGCCGGACATCGAGGTCACAGCAGTAGAGGGGACAGATTTAGATCTTTCCCCACACTTTTCTGCTGCTCGACAAGCGGCCGATGATCCAACGATAATCATCCTCTTGCCAGAATGCGTTGGAACTGGACCGCTCAGAATATGGGCGACCTATGGTACCAGTGGGCTCTATCATTTTGGGGGCAGCACTTTGGGGACAAATTTAAATCTGTCCCCAAAGTATTTTTTCCCGTGGCCCAATTAAACGCACTAATCCAATGCTAACCAAAAAATAACAAACTTAGATTATAAATAATACATACATATCAACACCTTGAGTGACATTTTCTTTTCCTCTCGAACGTTGATTAGAGAGCTCAGATGCCTTAATTTTGTTTGTGGCTAAAACAACATTTCAATATTTCTTCATCGACTCTCGATATGATCTTAATTGGTGAAATAGCGA
>CBFCWR010000457.1:0-2046 GCA_965601575.1 uncultured Desulfofustis sp.
ACTTTATAAATGACGCAATCTGCGTCACAGTCAACCAGTATTTCCTTTATGTCCTGAACATTGCCTGAGCTTTCGCCCTTGAGCCAGATCTTGTTGCGTGATCGGCTCCAATAATGGGCGGTACCAGTCTCCAGACTTTTAATCCAGGCTGCCTCGTTGATATAGGCAAGCATAAGCACATCACCGCTGTGGTAATCCTGGGCAATGGCCGGCAATAATCCATCTGCGGTTTTCTGGAAATCGAGTTTCACCATGACTTCATAGCCTCCGGGACAAACTCACCTGTCATCTCTCCACTTTCTAATTCTGCAGACCCTTTGAAGCGCACCACATTATGATTCTGATCATGTTTTGTCAAGCACTGCAGACTGTTCGTGCAATTGACATGAATCAAGTCAGGCACTATCATGGTGAATTATTTTTCAAAGAGAAGCAGTCCAATAACAGTAGAATTCATATAAATTCAGGACACGGCAGCGGAATGAACATAGTAAAAGAAAACGATTCTGTTACGATCACCTTCACTGGAAAGCTCGATAATGGAGCCGTATTTATTGAAATACCTGTAACACAGCCCATGAAGATAACGTTAGGTGACAGTGAATTGCCTCCCACTGTGGAAATGGCAGTGATTGGCATGCAAAAAGGGGAAAGCAAAAAAGTTCGTGTGTCGCCCGACGAGGGTTACGGTCCTCGTTTGAAAGATTTGCTCCATGAGGTTCCCAGAACCACATTCGGTGATCGTATTGAGCCCAAACCGGGCATGGTCCTATCCCAGAAGGTAGAAAAGGACGGAGTTGAGCAGAAAATTCCGGTGACGATTATCGAGGTCAAGGAAGATGTGGTCGTGCTTGACTACAACCATCCCCTGGCGGGCCACCATCTCACCTATGATGTGACCATCGTTGATATTGATTGAATTGCAGTCATCCCGACCATTTTCTCGACGTCAATAGCCAAAATTTTGTGGAAAACCTCGCTACTCTACCATCAGCGATGGCTGGTAGCCGATCGCACCGCTGAAATCAGCATCATCGGTCAACGCGCCACGGATATCTGCGTCGCTCAAATCCGCTCCACTCAAATTAGCTTTATAGAGATCAGCTCTGCGCAAATCGGTATTTCTCATTTGCGCCCCCTGAAAGGACACGCCCTTGAGATTTGCTCCAGCCAGATCGGTATCGTTCAGGATCGCACCGCTCAAGTCTGAACCCTCCAGGTCGGAACCGCTCAAATCTTCTCCCGAAAGATCCACACCAGATAGATCGCACTCATAACAGCGGTTCGTGTCGAGCAGTTTTTCCACCAATGCCTGCATAGCCTCAGCGCTGGTCACATCGGTCTCAGAATCGGTCTTTTCTTCTTCTGGAGCTGCTGCTGTATTCTCAACCGGGGTGGTTTCCTCTTCATCTTCTTTGTTTACCATTTCGGCCTGGGAAACCGGCTCAGTTTCTACTGGAACGACCTTTGCTGAATCTGGCAGTGGTTGTGCACTCTGCTGAGTGCTTTCCACCTGGGCTTCTTTTACCGGAGCTGTTCTTTTAACCGGAGGCGCTTCCCCGGGCGGGATGGCCGCCACGGCCTCAGACTCGACACCATCGTGGGCGGATATGCTTTTCTTCTGGTCCTTCAACTCTTTCGGCTCATCTTGACTCCCCAGCTGAGAAGGTGCTGCAACAGGTGCGATGCCAGCAGGTCCGACAGCGCTGCCATCGGTTTTGGGTTCAATCGGGTTCACCGTGTCGTTGCCCTTGCTGTTGTTTCCATTATCCGCTATTTCAGGGACAACAACTTCGACGTTTTCTTCAGGCTCGGTAAGAGCAGCCTGATTCTGATCCATTACCTCTTTGGGTTTTGTTTCATCGGGGACATACACTTTTTCAGGAGCCTCAGCTTCCACACCCGAACCTTCATCCCCTGTCTCAATCACCTTGCCGTCCATCATACTGCCTTTCAAAAAGGCGCCATCAAGGAGGGCGCCACGCAGATCGGCGCCTCTGAGGTCGGCACCTGCCAGATCTGCACCCCCAAATTTGGCATCGCGTA
>CBFCWR010000458.1:0-2021 GCA_965601575.1 uncultured Desulfofustis sp.
ATCCCGAAAGGGAGCAATCAACAGGAAGTCTGCCCAAAGCACTCTTTCATTGTCCGCCTCGTATGAACGAATGCGCGTCACGTATCGTTTTTTACGAAGCGCAGCTTTGCTGCTCATTACGTTCACCTGCCACTACACGCTTAGTCCGAACAGTTCATGGAAAAAACTGCAAAGTTTAGATTCACATTCGGGTAACAGCTTATGGTGAATTTCCTCGGCTTTGCCAGGATCAAACCCAGTAGCAACGATTCCAAAAACAAAATTTCCAGCCTGCGGGCACGTCCATACGGCCTGCTATCCAGAGCCGCTTGAGAGGGAGGCCTTAATTGTGGTGCCTTTCCCAGGCCTGCCTTGATCGCAGACCGTCCCAACCCGTGAAATATTCGGGTTACTCATTAAAATGTTTACATTTTGTTGTGCCCCTATTAAAAACATGAAATGTTTGCTCTGTTGTGATTAAATGAATTGCTGATAACGAGAAATTCGATCGTCTTTAGATTTCTTAGATGGTGAGTCTATGTTTATCGCTGACTATATGACTGCTGATCCATTAACCATTACAGCAGACGTCCTCATCCCCGAGGCCCGCCGTCTGCTCGATGATAATCATTTCAGGCACTTACCGGTTGTTGACGAAGAGAAGAAACTGATTGGCGTGGTTACTGACAGGGATCTCAGGTCGGCCTATCCCTCAACGGCTATAGATGATGAGACCTACAGCAAAATATTTGAGACAGTGTCTGCCACACCGGTCAACGAAATAATGTCGACCAATTGCTCATGCGTCAGTATAGAAGCGACGCTGGACGATGCCCTGCTTGTGTTTGACCGAGACAAGGTCGGTGCTCTGCCTGTGGTCACTGAAGACGATGTGGTTATAGGCATCTTCTCCATGCGGGATCTTACTGCCGCCTATAAAAAACTTTTCGGCTCTGCAGAATCGGGTTCGTCCCTGATTGCTGTCCTCGATGAGACAAAAAGCCACAACAGTCTCAGTAGAATTGCTACCATCCTGGAGGAAGACGACGTGCAGTGCACTCGTCTGATAAAGATCGGCCAGGTAAGCGGTTTTGATCGTATCTACATGCGGGTGGAATCCTCCAAAGTCGGCATTGTGCACAGGCATCTGCAGGACAGCGGTTTTACCCTGCTCAAGCCCTGACTTTCTGAGAGCTGGACCGCCGCCTCATTTAACCTGATTTGTACTCCTCGAAATAAGGGAAGTTGATGCATCTGGATGTCTTTTTTACACCGCGTTCCGTTGCGGTCGTGGGGGCTTCGCGCACGCCAGGCAAGGTGGGCCACGATGTCCTGGCCGATCTCATCGGTTCCGGATTCAAGGGCGAAATCGTCGTCGTCAATCCCGAAACCACTACCATACTGGATCTGCCCTGCTATCCTGATCTTCAATCCTACGGGCATCAGGTCGATCTCGCAGTGATCGTGGTTCCCAGAGACCGGGTGCTGGATGCAATCAGAGACAGCATTGATGCCGGGGCCCAAGCTATCGTCGTGATGTCGGCCGGCTTTCGCGAACTGGGGAAAGAGGGATTTGAGATAGAGAAGAAGATGGTCGACATCTGCCGTCGCAGAGCGGTTCGGATGCTTGGCCCCAACTGTCTGGGGATCATCAATACCCATCAGGACCTCAACGCCTCATTTGCCGGTCGTTACCCGGAAAAAGGCTCAATTTCCATTTTTTCCCAATCCGGTGCGATTTGCGCTGCCATGCTTGATCTCTGCAGTACGAGACATCTCGGCGTGTCAAAGATGATCTCCATCGGCAACAAAGCAGATATCAACGAGATAGATCTGCTTTCCTGGCTGGCCAAGGACGAACAGACCAAGGTGATCATTGGTTATCTCGAAGATATCAGTGGAGGCGAAGGATTTGTCAAGGCAGCCGAAGAGGCGGCAGCCACCAAACCGGTGGTCATCTTGAAATCGGGTACCACACCCACCGGTCTCAAGGCGGCTGCATCGCATACCGGCGTACTGGCACCGGTGGACAGTGCGTATGG
>CBFCWR010000459.1:0-2011 GCA_965601575.1 uncultured Desulfofustis sp.
GTCTCCCCCGGATAAGGGCTGATGCGGACCGAGTCGTCCTCGGCCAGGGTAGACAGAACCGATGATTTCCCCTCGTTGGGATGCCCGATGATGGCAATTTCAGGTAGCATCTTTTTCTTCAGTCCCGATGTCGAGAAGCGACAGATAAGGATCAGCCAGAATGTCCAGTTTCCGACGCCAGATCTTCCGTTCCACTGGATCGGGTTGATACATCACCCGGTGATCGGATCCCTGCCCCACCAGACCCACGAATAAGGGAGTCTGCGCACCGATTGCAGCACGGAGATCCTTGATGAATTTCACGGTTTCATTGATCGGCGGCATCCACGATTCCATGACCAGCATGATCGCTGCCCCGTCCAGCCGGGAATTTTTTTCAAGATTGTCAAAGAGGGAGCGGTCGGCATCGGACTCCCGCCGGTACTGTATACAGTCAATCACAGAAAATCCGCTGCCGGCAAGGTGATGATTCAACGCATCGGCAGAGTAATTGCTGGCGATATCTTCAGAAACGAGCAGCAGCAGACTGGCGGATGGCGACCCCTCTTTCCTTGTTTCACCACTATGGGGACCCTCGTCGGATAGAGGCGAACTCGGGCTGCCAGATTCTGAAGGCGCTGCCTGGCTCCTGATAATTGGTGTCCTCATACGGGCTAAGAGCTGGACAATCAGTGGTCTGCCGGTTTTGAGATTCCGCAGCGCCCTCCACTGACCAGCGTTGCCGATAACAACCAGCACCAGTCTGACGAGTATTCCATAAAACAGGATGCAGAGCACCAGGAAGGGCCACCAGGATACAAGATCTTGAGTGTGCAGAAGGGCGATGCCGTCTTTTAATATGATTCTCGTTCCCTCAATCTGGGCTGCCGATGGGGAGCTGAATTCAGGTGGAATGAACCAGGACCAGGGCAGGGCCAGCACGTTCACTGTCCGGGAGATGAAATCGGTGCTGAATTGAATGGTCGATTGCCAGCCAAAGGCGATGTCACTGGTCAGTATCCTGAAACCGGTGGCGGTGAGAAGGCCCAGGTTGAAGCACACCATGACCCGTTGCGAAAGGCTGAAGAGCGGCCAATAAAAGGCGGCGCCATAAACCAGGCGCTGCTTCTTCAACAATCCCATAAAGCGGGTCATGTCGTCAGTGCCGGTTCCAGGAACAAAGTGGTGGATTTTTTTGGAGCGTCCCATCAACCAGGTGACCGTATCGCCATAAAAACCCGCCACCGGAGCTGGAAGGATATCCCAGCCTGCCAGCCTCAATCCAGCGCCAATGAAGAGAAATAAGAGCATCAGGAGCTGGCTGAAAACGAAAAGAAAAAGAAAATTGATGACATTGACCGGGGTTGTACCCGAATAGGTGAAAAAAGTTAATCCGCTGAACAACCCTAAAAATGCTCCGCAGATTGCCAGGATTATGGAGAGCGATTTGAACGTCTCAACCACGGCCTGGCCGGGGCTTTTGGTCTGGGGATGCCGGTTTCTCCGTTCGAGCAGCCAGCGGTGAACGAGCCGTCTTTCCTCACCATCCTGGGTTTCCTGGGGAAGGCCGAGATACAACTGTCGATCCCTGTGGTGCAGGTCGGCCTGGGAAAGTTCCCTATCGCTGTTCAGGAAATACTCCAGGTCGATCAGATCCGTATATGTCCAGTTTCCTCCCATGACCTCTTTTTATAAAAGAAGCATGCAGGTTTCGAAAGGTTTTTCAGAATGACAGGGCGTGGGGAGATAAAAAAGGCCGGAGTCTTTCGACCCCGGCCTGCTGCGAAAAAGTGGAGATCGATCTCGCAGGTTACCTTACTTTCCCCTCCATCATCAGATCGGGGGGACCAAGCCATGCGCCTTTAAGGAGCAGGTTGAAGTAGGCCCACTTGAACATCAGTTTGGCCATATGGTTGAGTTCCGTGTCTTTGAGCAGACTCATCGGTCCAATAGCCGGAAAAGGATACTTTCCGGTCAGTGGTTCCTGGTCGTAGTTGAAGTCGATTATGTAGGCTTTCCCGAAGCCTGATTC
>CBFCWR010000460.1:0-2011 GCA_965601575.1 uncultured Desulfofustis sp.
AATCGTCGACACCGACGCGCCGGCGACCCTGCAGGGCCTCGGTTTCTCGGCCCGCCTGGTCTACTCGCCGGACATCTTCTCCTGGCAGGATTCGGACGGCCTGTTCGAGTACAACCTCCGGGTCGGTTATGCCATCACGCCGAAGGTGAAGGTTTATGTCGGCTACCAGAGCATCGAAGGTGACATCGATGGTATCAGCCAGGATGTCGATATCGATGAAGATGCCCGTATCGGGCTGAAGGTTCATTTCTAGACCGACTGAAATAGAGACAACAAAAACGCGCCTGAAAAGGCGCGTTTTTTTATTCTTGAATATCCTTGGATAATCCGAGAACCCCCTGTGTCAGTATAGTTGTCGCCTCTACTAAACTCAACTCTGTTGGGGGCAGTCTGGAGGCGCATGTATTCAAAAGCATTCAAGGCACTAATGGTCAGGAAAATGGCCGACCCGAGTGGACCTGGGGCAACCGCCCTTGCCGAGGAGATCGGTGTTTCACAAAGTACGCTCTACCGGTGGGTCAGTGAAACTGATACTGTAGATGTTGCTGATGTTCCAGATCCGCCCTCTTTTTCCAAATCGATGCAGAGGATGTCCATTGTGAAGCGACCACAAGACTGGAGTCCGGACGAGAAACTGGCTGCTGTTTTAGAGGCAATATCGCTCTCCGAAGAAGACCTTGGCGCTTACCTGCGTAGCCGGGGCTTGCACGAGGCACATTTGCAGCAATGGCATGACCAGATGCTTTGCGGTCTTGAACCATTGCCCGGCAAGCGCACCGATCAAAGGAAAATCAAGTCGCTTGAAAAAGAGCTTCAGCGTAAAGAGAAAGCTTTGGCTGAAGCGGCGGCTTTGCTGGTTCTCAAAAAAAAAGCCCAGCAGCTCTGGGAGGACGAGGACGACGACACCATCCTGTAGCCAGAAAGCAGGTTCTTGTCTTGATCGATGAAGCGATAGGTCGTGGCGCCCGGCTAAGGCCAGCCGCCCGGATGCTCGGAGTAACCTGTCGAACCGTCCAGCGCTGGCGCAACCAGAATGGCGGCTACGATCGACGCAATGGTCCCAGAACCGCTCCGGCCAATAAGCTGACGTCTGCCGAACGTCAACAGGTTCTAACAGTTGCCAACTCTCCGGAATATCGAGACCTATCACCCCGACAGATTGTTCCCCGGCTGGCCGATCAAGGCCGGTACATTGCTTCTGAATCAACCTTCTACCGCATCCTCAGAGCGGAGAACCAATTAGTGCATCGGGAACGTTGCCGCCCCGTCACACACCGTCGTCCGAAAGAGAAAAAAGCGACTGGCCCCTGTCAGGTCTGGTCGTGGGACATCACCTACCTGAAGACAACCATAAAAGGCCAGTTCTTCTACCTGTACATCATCCTCGATGTCTGGAGCCGCAAGATCATGGCCGCACAGGTCTATGACGCAGAACGTGACCAGAACAGTTCTCTGTTATTCATGGATGCAGTCTGCCATCACAACATCAATCCCGAAGGACTGATTCTGCACTCTGACAACGGCAGCCCGATGAAAGGCTCAAACATGCTGGCAACACTCCAGCACCTGGGCGTGATGCCGTCGTTCAGCCGTCCTCAAGTCAGTAATGACAACCCTTACTCGGAGTCACTGTTCCGCACCCTGAAGTACCGGCCAGAATATCCGTCACAACCGTTTACCTCCATACAGGAAGCGCAAACCTGGGTTAATCGATTTGTCCGCTGGTACAACACCGAGCACCGGCACAGTGAGATCCGCTTCGTCACTCCTGATGAGCGGCACTATGGGAAGGAAAAAACAATCCTGGATAAACGAAAGGAGGTGTACGAACAGGCACGCCGGAAGAACCCGAACCGCTGGATCAGGCAAACTCGCAACTGGGAGCCGATTGAGATCGTTATTCTCAACCCGGCACCAAAAAGGCCCTCCGAAGAGGGCCTGAATAAAGCGGCATGACCATGGCAAGGCGACAACTATCTTGACGCACACCGAGAATGAGTTGCGAGAGGAT
>CBFCWR010000461.1:0-1989 GCA_965601575.1 uncultured Desulfofustis sp.
ATCTCCACCGCATTGTGTCGCAATGGCGCGTTTTGGGTAGCGATTCGCGTGGCTTCATCAAGAATGGTCCTGACATCTGACAATAAGGGAAAATCCGCTCCAGCCTTGAGAAAATACTGAATCACACCGGTATCCTGGCAACAGGGACGGTCAAGCTCATCCGCTTTGGCCAGGTTCTCAAACATGGAATCGTACACCACCGTTGCCAGGGGAGTTGCTTCAGCCGCGCGAAGTTGGGTCAGTTTGTCCATTATGTCATCGGGTAGATGTTTCCCAATGTAGTCGGTAAATTTCGCCACAATATCGGTCATGGTCGAAACTGCTTGTTGATGCTGCATATGAAAACTCCTCAGGCTTGATAAAAGCCTCATGCCAATCAAGTGCGAAGAAAACGAGTTATCAGAGGACTGTTATTAAAGCTGAACGAAATACCGACACATCATGTGAGACTGCTACAGTCCTTCTGCGATGATCGAGTTAAGAATCTGATCTGCGAAAAAATGGCTCGCAGGATCACAGGGACCCGCGGGCGAACGCAATCAAGTACCAGATCAGCAGGATTACACCCATAACTCCTACAATCTCCGGCCACCAGCCGAAATCGTAAATTTCGTATTCCTGGTCTTTCTTTTCCATCTTGGTTTCTAACCTCCAAGACCCACCAAAAAGAGTGCGATTTGCGGAAAGGCCATTACAAGAGCCAGACCGATGATTTGTAAACCAATGAACGGCAGAATCGAAAGAAATATTTCCTGTAGGGTCACGTCTTTGGGCGCCACCGATTTCAGGTAGAAACAGGCGGGACCAAAGGGTGGGGAGAGCATGTATATCTGGATGTTCATCGCAAATAAAATGCCAAACCATACTGGATCGTAGCCAAGCTGGGCCACTACCGGGGTAAAAACCGGGACGGTAATAAAAACAATGGCAATCCACTCCAGGAACGTTCCCAGAAAGAATATGATCAGCATCATGATAACGATGATGCCTATTGGCGGCAGTTCGATCGCGGTGAGCAGGCCTGCTAAAAAGCGGGTGCCGCCGAGGATATTGTAGATCCCGACAAGACTTACGGCACCAATGATAAGCCATATCAGCGCCCCTGCGGTGAGCATTGTGGCCCAGAGCGCTTCGCGGACTCCCTTGATCGTTAATTCACGTCTGGCTGCTGCAACAAGCAGTGATCCGACAGCACCAATGGCAGCAGATTCAGTGACGGTGGCGATCCCCCCATAGATTGAGCCAAGAACCCCAAAAATCAAAAGAAATGGGAGAATCAATCCTTTAAGGTGCCCGACCCTTTGAATAAAAGGCAATTTTGCTTCCGGGGCATCATAGACCGGACCTAAAGTCGGGTTCAGTCGAACCCGTATAAGGACGTAAGTAACATACAGGGACGCCAATAGCATACCAGGCAGTATCCCTGCGGTAAAAAGATCCTTGATGGACACATTTGCCTCGGCACCGTAGACAATCAGTACGATGCTCGGAGGGATAAGGGTTGCCAGCGCCCCGGATGAGGTTAAAACGCCAATGGCAAGCTTTCGATCGTATTTAAGCCTGAAGAGTTGCGGCAGCGCGATCACACCGAGAAGCACGACTTCGCCGCCAACCACCCCGGACATAGCTGCCAATATGACGGAGACAGCGACTGTCTGCACGGCAACCCCACCGCGCAGCTGACCGCCCAAAATCGCCATCGAATTGAATAATTCTTTGGCGACACCGGATCGCTCCATCACGTTCGCCATAAAGACGAAAAACGGAACAGCCATGAGCGCATACTTGTCCATCACCTTGCCGACCGCCGAACTCACCAGGATGAAACCATTGTCCCCGAAGGCAAGAAATGCGGTCGTAACCGAGATCAAAAGAGTTGAAGCGCCAAGCGGGACGCCGATGGCCATCAGACAAAAGAGCGATACGACGATCGCAATCGTAATGTATTCGATGCCCATTATTCGGCCCCAAGCTCAGTAGGTTTCTTCA
>CBFCWR010000462.1:0-1978 GCA_965601575.1 uncultured Desulfofustis sp.
GGAAGGGGCGTTGCCGGTCAAAACCAAGGAGCTGTTGGGGTTGGTGGCCAGTTTCGTGCTGCGCTGCGACGATTGCATCAAATACCATATCATTCGCTGCCACGATGAGGGCGTTTCCAGCGAAGAGCTTGAAGAGGCACTATTTGTGGGCCTGATCGTCGGCGGCACCATCACCATTCCCCACCAGCGCCGGGCCATGCGGGCCTGGGATGAGCTGAAAAACAAATCTGCCGAGTGATCGTTCTGGTTATACCACTCTTGACCAGCGATTCTGACTGAACGGCCTTCAGCGCAATCTGCGTGCCTTCAGTGATTGCGATAAATAAAAATTTCGCGAAACCAAACGGGACAAAATTTCATAAAATACTGATATTGCTGCAAATATAAATGTCTAGACACGGCGCCCTTTTATTGCTATATATTACAGCAGGTTATATATGGCAATGGAGATGGCGTGCACATCAAGAAACATCTAAGCTTCAGCGCGATGAGAAAAGCCCTGTCGGCGATTTTCGATACGATCGACGATCCCCGCCAGGCGGGGAAAGTCGACTATTGCCTGCACGACTGCTTGATGAGCGCCCTGGCCATGATGTTTTTCCAAGATCCTTCCGTGCTCTCCTTTCAGCGACGCATGCAGGATCGATTTCAAGACAGCAATCTGAAGGCGATGTTCGCGGTAGAGAACATCCCCAGCGACGACGCCTTGCGCCAAACCCTGGATCAGGTCTCCACCGAAGCGCTTCATCCGGCTTTTTCCGAGTTGTTCCACCGCTTGCAGCGGGGCAAGCAGTTGGACGCCTACAAGTTGGAAAGCGGTCATTATTTGATCGCTATGGACGGCTCGCAGTATTTTTCGTCCGAGAAGATCCGCTGTCCCAGCTGTCTGACCACCAAAGGCGCCAAAGGTGCGACCCGTTATTCTCACCAAATCCTGCAGGCTGTGATGCTCAATCCATATCTGCGCCAGGTCCTGCCGCTGCCTCCCGAGCCGATCGCCAACACCGATGGTCAAACCAAACAGGACTGCGAGATCAATGCGGCCAAACGCAGTTTGACAAAGATCCGGGCGGATCATCCCAAGCTCAAAATGGTCATTAGCGGTGACGGGCTCTATTCAAAACAGCCTTTTGTCGATGCAGCGAAACAGTGCCGTTGCTCATATATCCTGGTGGCCAAACCCACCGATCACAAGGTGCTGTTTGAATGGGTCAATGAACTCGACGGACTTGCCCAATGCGACTATTTGCAATTCAGCGACGAAAAGGGGCGCCGGCATGTTTATCGATGGGTCAATCAGGTGCCCCTCAATGGGAGCCGAGATGCCGATCTGGTGAATTTCTTCGAGTACTGGCTGCACGTTGGCCAGAAGGCCACCTATCACAACAGCTGGGTCACCGACCTGGACGTGAGCAAGGCCAATGTCGTCGAGTTGGTGCGTGCCGGCCGGGCGCGCTGGAAGATCGAGAACGAAACCTTCAACACCTTGAAGAATCAAGGCTACCATATCGAACATAACTTCGGTCACGGTGGGCAGCATCTATCCAACAACTTTTTTATCCTGAACCTGTTGGCCTTTTACATTCATCAGATTATGGAGTTGTGTGACCGTGGGTATCAATACTGCCGCTCCAAGTTCAGTTCGCGCAAGGAGTACTGGAACAACCTGCGTGCAGTCATCCGAATCATGCTCTATCGAGATTTTGAGCATCTTTTGCGGCATTTGGCCGACCCGCCAGAAATTCGAGCCCCGTAGAAGACCTTTCCCGTCAATGAAAACCAGGGCTGCGCTATGTTTGTCCCCGTTGATTCGGCGGACCGCGCCGATCTGTTGTCTTTTGGTGATCGCTGCCATGTAACGCCAACCGGAAATGAATGACAGGCGCAGCCTCGACCGCAAACAATCCATGGCGAAACCTCAATTTGGTGATTGCACACACCTAAAACCACCCTCACCTCCGTTCACTCGGAATTGCTG
>CBFCWR010000463.1:0-1955 GCA_965601575.1 uncultured Desulfofustis sp.
CCAGCGCACCGATAACGATGAAAAGCGGAGTGCCGATAAGGGCAAAGAGAATGGCAAGCAGCTTTACGGTCATTGCGTGTCAGGCTGCGGACCCTGCAGCAAACTCCAGACGGTGGTTATTACATCAATGCTGAAGTGTAAAAGGATCATCCCGAAGGCGATGGGAAAGATCAGGAACCAGAGCCAGGAATCGAGCCCGAAAAGACCGGATCCGCCATATTCGATCTCACTTTGTATGAATAGTATCGTCGCTCTGAAAAGGAATATGGAAACGATCACGCAGAAACCATCAGTCAGCAGATGAACCCAGAGTTTGAGTTTACGCTGCAGAAGATAGCCAATGGCATCAAGAGCTATATGATTATCCCTGGCAGTGGCCAGAACCGCTCCAAGCAGACCGCTCCACAGTACCAGGTATCTGAGCAGCGGGTCGATCCATGGCAGGCCTCCCGAGGTGAACCAGCGCAGTCCGATCTGATAGCAGGCGAGCAGGATCATTGCGGTGAGCAGCAGGGAGACCAGCGCCTCTTCACATTTGATGATCCCGTTCAGGATGCGGTGCGTGAGAGAGGGCGACGCGTCTGTATCAGTTAACTCCATCTTTTCCGCTGCGCAGTTCTGTCAGGGTTTGGTCCAGTGCCTGGTAGATTTCTTCGGAAAAAGCCTTGCCCCTGATCTGTTCTATGGTCTGGTCCCGGAACTGTTCCAGGGTTGCCAGCTCTTCGGGAGTGGTTGGCACGAATTTCACTCCTTGAGAAATCAATACGGCTCTGGATTCTTCGTTTGAACTCCTGGTCTTCTTAATCAACTCTGAGAAGTATTTATCTGCTGTTTCCTCGATGACAGCCAGGTGGGCATCCGACAACTTGGCAATGGCTTTTGCGTTCATGATGAAAGCGCCATAGGCATAGCCATAGGGGGCATCGGTGACGAACGGGGCCTTGGTGTACCACTGCAGAATGATGGACCCGTAGAGAGAGTTGAAGGCGGTGTCGATCAAGCCGGTCTGAAGGGACGACAGTACGTCGGGGATAGTGAGCGCGATGGGGCTGATTTTGAGATTGCGTAAGAAAGCCGAAGTGAGTGGGTCGTCTGTGGGAGCCCACGTCTTGGCCGCCTGTAAGTCGGTGATGGTAACCCTCGGTTTGTTGGAAAACGTATAGATAAAGCCTACCTCGGTCATGGCGACGAGGTGAAGCCCTTTATCGGCAAACCGTTTTTTGAACAGCGGCTGCAGCTCTTTGCTCACTTTGTCCATTTCCTCATAGGAATGAAACAGAAATGGGATGGCCATGACCCTGAAATCATCTACAATTTCGGAAATTCCGGTCATGGTAAAACCGCCGCCGTGCAGCTGTCCAACCCGCAATTTTCGATACATGGCCTTGTCATCACCCATGATTCCGCCGGGATAGATACGGAAACCGATCTCGCCATTGGTTTTTTCGGTAACTTCAGCGGCGAACTCTTTGAATGAATCCACCCAGACCGAACCCTCCGGAGCCAGGCTGGCTATTTTGAACATATGCTTCGGCTTGGCCTGCAGATCCGTCGGGGGACAGTAGACACAAAAAGCGATTAGAAACAAAAGGATGGCTATTTTAGACATTGCGGTCTCCGCGGAAATATATGAATAGCCATAAGGATACTCATCAACGTGGGCTGACGCTACTACCTATTTACAGGGCGTTTAATAGAAAACGTAATGGCGATAGATTTCAAATCTGTCCCCATAAATCCTGATCAATCGCCAAAAAAGTTTTCTTCGAGCAACTCGTGAGCCCTTCTTTTGGCAATCTGGTTTGAGAGTCGGTTATCAGGCACCTGGTCGAGATCGAACGCGAGGACTTCTTCAAGAAGACGGTCATGCAACTCCTGATCGAACACCATTCTGCCGTACGTAGCAGCGTAGAGCACCTGGGTCATGAGGAAGGAGCGGTTGGAGATCTCCAGGG
>CBFCWR010000464.1:0-1947 GCA_965601575.1 uncultured Desulfofustis sp.
GGTGATCTTATACCAGTTTTCCTCATCTCTGGTGATATTGACCCGATAATTTCCGACCCTGTAGCCGGCGGTTCGGTAAACCGACTGCACAACGCAGCGATTACCGGTTACAGTGAATTCTACTTCACCGGTATAACCGTTCATTGTTACCAGGGCTTCCTGGGCCTGCACATCCTCCATACAATTGTCAGTACGTATCAGAATATTTTTGGAGTCGATCTTGTAAAGATCGTTGTCGTAGGAACTGACCACTTCCTTGTAGTCCCCCGCGACTAATGGCTGATGAAAAAGACACACAGTGATTACCACAACTATAGCGGTTCTCATCCTTGGTTGCCCCTCGAGTTAATGAACGGTTTCACTACTCCCATTATAGATAAAGTGGGTCAATTTATTGGCCGACTGCTTATCCCTGATAATCTGCCTTACCTCCTCTTCCGACATTCCCAGCGCATTGGCCAGTCTGGCGACATCGTATACGGGTGTGCCATCGCTGGTGAAACTTGCCGCCTCAAGTTCCGGAAATACCTGTTCGGTGGCGTGTCCCGAGGCCTGGAGCAGAATCGAGACGACCTCAGGGGGGCCATATAAGAGCAGCCATTCGACGGCCTCGGCCCAGAGTTTGGAATCCACAGTTTTATTTTGTACTACTTTGAGGGCCGTATCAAGGTCCCATTCATCTTTTGTACTCATGGCTGTTGCTATGAAAAACGGCACACCCTACATGGTGTCCCTACAATATTTTGGTTAGTATGGTCGCCCAATAAAGCCGGGGCAGGATGAGTAGTGTGCCCCTATCCTCCAATAGATTACTTTTTCCTAAAAATATTGATACACTATAATATACATTTACAGGTAGGCAATTGTCCATTACCGGTGACCGATTCTTTACAGATTCACTAACAATCTCGAGGTGGAAAGGGCAGCATGAATAAATTCGAAGGCGGAATATTTCTAGAAAATATCGAGTGGTTCGACGAAACCGGCCAGGAACTGGTGCATCGTTTGCCGGAATCGGGCTCCGGGGAAATTAAGCTTGGAGCGCAGTTGACCGTCAGGGAGAGCCAGGCGGCGGTGCTTTTTTACCAGGGGAAAGCCAGGGATGCATTCGGCCCGGGACGTCATACCCTGGTCACGGCCAATCTGCCGATCCTGACCAAGATTCTCTCCATACCCTGGCGCGGCGACAGCCCCCTGCGGGCCGAGGTGTATATGGTCAACCTCAAGTATTTTACCAACCTCAAATGGGGGACCAGAAACCCGGTGGCCTTCAGGGACGAGGAGCTCGGCCTTATTCGGATAAGGGCCCATGGCATCTTCAACATCCAGGTGGTGCAGCCGGTGCTGTTCATCAACTCGCTGGTGGGAACCATGGGTAAAATCACCACCGACGAGATCTCGAGCTACCTTAAGCGGGTGATCGTTTCGCGTCTCAACGATTTCCTCGGAGAAAGGCTTGATACGATCATCAATCTGCCCGGTAAATTCGATGAATTCTCCATTGAACTGCAGCAGCGTCTGACCCTTGATTTTGCTCATTTCGGATTGCGGCTCAGCCATCTCTACATCACCTCGATTACCCCTCCCGAAGAGGTGCAGAAAGCCATTGACGATCGTGCCAGGATGAACACCATCACCGATATGGATAAGTTCGTGCGCATGAAGGCGGCCATGGCCATGGAGAAGGCTGCTGAAAATCAGGGCGAGGCGGGTGCCGGCCTTGGGTTGGGCATGGGCATGATGATGCCGGCCATGTTCAATCCGGCCGCGGTTCAAGCTGCGAGTGGCGGAAGTCCAGGCGCACGCGGACAGACCGGGACATCGATCACCTGTCCCGACTGCAGCAACAACATCGCCCCGGATTCGCGGTTCTGCCCCCTGTGCGGTCATCAGCTGGTGGTTCTGAGCAAATGCAGTGAATGCGGTAAAAACCTGACTCCCGAGGCG
>CBFCWR010000465.1:0-1946 GCA_965601575.1 uncultured Desulfofustis sp.
TCAGAGGTAGATACCAGCAATTGACCGGCGACCATGCCCACAACCCTGACGTCGTATTGGGCAACAAAAAGCTCCGCCCTTTCTGATTCAAGCAGCAGGAGCAGCCCCCGGCGCTGTCTGAGTGCGTCGGCTTTGAAGTCTTTTTCCAAGGTGAACAGCTGACCGAGAAGATCGATCAGCTGTTTGATATCCTCTGTACAAGCCTTTCTGATCATTCGCCGGGCTTAGCTTATCAGATAATCTGCGGGCGCCTCGCCGTCTTCGATGCCATCGAGTACGGTATCGATCGCCTCCTCGCTGTTCATTCCTTTGAACCAGAGATTATCCGGCTGCAGGACCATAACCGGACCTGCTTCGCATTGCTTAAGGCAACCGGTGGCAACGATCTGAATATCGAGGCCACGATCCAGGATCTCTTCTTCTATATATTGGAGGAATCCGTTTGTCTGTTTGTGACACAGTCCCTTGGGATCTCCATTTGCTCTGAAACTCTGACACAGCATCAACTGTTTTTCTGGTAATGCCATAGACTGATCTCCTGTTATTTTGTGAGATGAAAGGTGTAGTTACGCCGCTTTTTTACTCTTTTTCTTTTTACTCCCGCCACACAGTGTGTCGACCACTCCCTCGATCTGATCATCGGTGATCAGCACCGGGATATTACGCTCCGCCAAGATCTGCCTTGGAGTTCCGCCGGCGTGGGCGGCAAGCAGGACGAAACAGTCATCGATCAATGCCGCCAGATCCATCCAGCGAGCCGCCCCCCCTCCGGGGGATGGAGCTTCTCGTACTTCCCGCAGACAGATCAGGCCATCCTCGCGGGGGCCGTACACGAGGATCTTATCAGCCTTTCCCAGGTGCAGGTCGATCTCCACCCCGTTGGAACTGATCACCGCCACATTGGGTCTGTCTGGGGTCGGAGAGGGAGGCTTGAGAGTGTTGAACGGAGCCGCTTCAATAGGTGTGCAGGAACATTTCCCGGTCAACCTGGCCTCGGTCACAGGCAGGTACTTGCCAGCTGATCTCATGGCCTTTTCTATCTCTTCGGCAGCCGGCAGCTCATGGACGACCTCACTTCCAGATTCAGGTTCATAGGGCATCAGCGCCATCGATTCGGCACCGAGTTCCATCATCGACCGGCTGATCCGACCAACGTGTTTAAGATTTATACCCGGGTAAAGGGTCGTGGCAACGGTCACGGAAATCCCATGGTACTTAAGGGCCGACACCCCGTTTTTCTGTTCGTTGATCAGCAGTTTTACGGCCTCGCCTATTTTCAAAGTTTTCTGACCTGGCCGTATCCAGGCATATATTTTTTCAAGCACATCTTCCTGTACCCCGTTCACCGTCATTTCGACGTAACCGACGCCTATAGCGGAAAGCTCTTCGGCGAATTTCTCGGCCCCTATTCCCAGGGTCTTCAATCCCAGCTCTATCTCCGGATAACGATCACGCACTAATCGAAGCGTTTTAAGGGTGGTATCAGGCACCGCCAACGGATCGCCCGGCCCGGTGATGGCAACCATATCGATTTTCCCGTTTTTATGGGCGTACACCCGATCGAGAAAAGCGACTGCTTCCGCCGGCATCATAAAGCTGATCTTACGTGGTGGAACCGAGGAAAATCTGGTCATGGCAGTCACCTGGGGAGCAACCGGCAGGTGAACAATTTCCATGTACTGTCCCAATCCGTTTACTGACTCAACGTTTCGCTCTTTCATACTCAAATCCTTCTCCGCCATGTATCGCCTGATCGTCCGGAAATTCTCACCCGGGTTAGAGCACCAGCTCGAACTGTGATTCGGGGTCATCCCGGTCCTTGCGTTCCAGCAATGCATCTAAGATTTTCTCGAGCAGCCTCAACCCGCCCCTATAGCCTACAGTCGGGAAATGCTGGTGGCCCTGTCGATCGAGAATCGGAAATCCCCAGCGGACCAGAGGTATAT
>CBFCWR010000466.1:0-1931 GCA_965601575.1 uncultured Desulfofustis sp.
AAATTTCGAGCATAACGCAGAGTTTGGGCGAAAAGATCGTTTTGCAAATGGCTCATGATGGTTGTCGCCACTTTCGAGACTGCCTGCCAATGCTCCCCATCAGCGTTGGCACCATTTTATAATCCTCATGACCACTGACACAGCGGCTGAAATGGATGGATATTCATACAATTGTGCTGCCTGACATTGAACCATGGGAGCTTCAGATCTGTGATCACCTGCTTAAATAGAGAGTCCGTTATCAGATGAGCAATAAACGTAGTATATGCTGGTTCCGCCAGGATCTTCGTGTGCATGATAACCCCGCCTTGATGGCAGCCGCTGAAGGTGGTGAAGTGTTGCCTGTGTTCATCCTCGACGACGAAAACGCGGGTAAATGGAAGTGCGGAGGCGCGGCACGCTTATGGCTGCATCATTCCCTCACCTCCTTACACCAATCGCTCGATGGAAAACTGAGTATTCACAAGGGGCGGGCGGAAGACATAATTCCACGATTATGCCGAGACCATCAGATCACCCAGGTGTTCTGGAACCGCTGCTATGAGCCGTGGCGAATCGAGCGCGATAAAAAAATAAAGACACGACTTCAGGAGCAATCAGTCGATGCCCAAAGCTTCAACGGTTCGCTGTTGTGGGAACCGTGGCAGGTCCTCAAAAAGGACGGCACGCCCTATAAGGTCTTTACCCCGTTTTATAAAAGCGCCCGCACAAGCACTCATGCCGCACCGGCGGTCCCGTTGCCCGCACCTGTAAATTTATCACTGATCCACGATGATTCAGCGAGCCTCACGATAGACGACCTTGAGCTGCGGCCAGATCATCCCTGGTGCGAAAAAGTCGAGCACCATTGGCGGATCGGCGAGAATAATGCTCAAGAAGTCCTGGAGGAGTTTATTGAAAAAAAGATAGATACATACTCCCAAGGCAGGGATTTCCCCGCCCAGAAAGGTACCTCCAGGTTATCGCCCCACCTTCATTTTGGAGAGATTTCTCCGCGCCAGGTGTGGGAGCGAGTCAATGGGGCTGGCTTTGATGATAGTATAGAGATATTTAAATCTGAACTCGGTTGGCGTGAGTTTTCCTATTACCTGCTCTATCACTTTCCCGGCATGCCGCAGGAAAATCTCAAGTCTCAATTTGACCGCTTCCCCTGGTGGTCCAATGAGCAGTGGCTGCAGCGCTGGCAGCAGGGGATGACAGGAATTCCTTTCGTCGATGCAGGAATGAGGGAACTCTGGCAGACCGGACACATGCACAATCGTGTGCGTATGATCGTCGCTTCTTTTCTGGTCAAGAATCTGCTCATAGACTGGCGCTACGGGGCAGCCTGGTTTTGGGACTGTCTGGTCGATGCCGATCTGGCCAGCAACAGTGCCAGCTGGCAATGGGTAGCGGGTTGCGGAACAGATGCGGCGCCCTTTTTCAGGATTTTCAATCCCGTGACCCAGGGACAGAAATTCGACCCTGACGGTACTTACACGCGACACTTCGTACCGGAATTGAAGGAGTTGCCCGGCAAACACCTTTTCAGTCCCTGGAATGCTCCAGGATCAACCCTCGAACAAGCCGGCGTTCGCCTCGGCGACACCTATCCTTTCCCTCTTGTGGATCTTCAACAGTCACGAAAAAAAGCGCTGGACGCGCTCAAACGCGTCTCTTCATCTTCCAAAACCGGGAATTGACACCAGACCAAAACAGTCGAACGCAGGACGATCTTTCACGATTTCAGGCCATACCGTCCCGCCAAGTAAAAAACGAGACCAGTCATGGACAGGGATCACCAGCAGTTTATAGTGTGGTGAATTCCATGAATAAACAACAAAATTAAGGAGCACAACATGACCTCCACATCACTATTTGACAGTTACGCCATGGCAGACCTGACCCTGAAGAACCGGATCGCCATGGCTCCCATGACCCGGGGCAGAGCA
>CBFCWR010000467.1:0-1917 GCA_965601575.1 uncultured Desulfofustis sp.
TGATGGTCAGTTCCTCGATGTCGGCAGTGCCCAGATCGGCCGCCGACTTGATCTCTTTGCTGAACAATTGATCGGCCAGCCCCTCGTCAATGCCGGGAACCTGCAACAGGGACTGGTAGCCCTCGTCTTCGAGGTTGGCCCAGCGCTGTTCGCTCTTCACATCGATACGCCAGCCCATGAGCTTGGAGGCCAGCCGCACGTTCTGACCTTGACGGCCGATGGCCAGTGACAGCTGGTCGTTGGGCACCACCACCAATAAGGAGTTGGCATCTTCATCGACCATGACCATGCTTACGTGAGCCGGGGCCAGCGCATTGTACACATATTTGGCCGGGTCCGGGCTCCAGGTGACAATGTCGATTCGCTCGCCCTGCAGCTCCTGCACCACGTTCTGGACGCGCGACCCTTTCATGCCGACACAGGCTCCCACCGGATCGACATCGGACTCGGTGGAGGAGACGGCGATTTTGGCGCGAAAACCGGGTTCACGGCTGACTCCCATTATCTTGACGATACCCTCGGCAATCTCCGGCACCTCCATGGAAAACAGCTTGGCCAGAAATTCGTCGGCGGTCCTGGACAGTATGAGCTGCGAATCACGTGCATTCTCTTTAACTTCAGTCAGAAAAGCCCTGATCCGATCGCCTTGCTTGAATGAACGTTTGGGAATTTGATGTTCCTTGGGAAGGATGGCGTCTGTACGCCCCAGATTGACAATCATGTTGCCGCGCTCAAAGCGCTGCACGATGCCGCTGACCACCTCGCCCTCACGATCCTTGAACATGTCGTAGATTACTTCGCGCTCGGCATCCTTCATCCGGTGAATTATGACCTGCTTGGCTGATTGGGCCGCGATACGCCCCAGGTCGGTGATATTTTCCATTTTCTCACCCAACTCGTCACCGAGCTGTACTTCGGGGTCAAGCTGCTTGGCCTGTTCATAAGATATCTCGGTCTGATCGTCGACCGCTTCTTCGACCACGTTGCGGAACTGGAACACTTCGACCTCGCCGTATTCCTCGTTGTAGTGCACCTCGATATCACGCCTGCTGCCGTACTTCTTGCGCGCAGCTGATGCAACCGCCTCTTCTATCGCCTCGACAAGAAGCTTTTTGTCGAAGCCGCGATCCCTGCTGATCTGGTCAATAATCCGTTTTAAATCCGATAACATGTATCTATCCTCGCAATAACTGCCTGCCTGCCAACCATATCTTGATTTCTCTTCTGCCGGTCAGGGTCAGAGCGTCAGTCGGGCCTTCTGGACGTTTTCCCATTCAATATTATTAGTGGTGCCTTGTTCACTGAGCACCGTGAGTTCATCTTTCTCGGCTTGCTTGAGCTCACCGATGATTACCCGCTGGAAGTCGATCTCCTCTTTAAGCTTTATCCGGACTTTCTTGCCCAGGTGACGCTGGCATTCGGCCATCGTCCTGAGCGGGCGTTCCAGTCCCGGCGAAGAAACTTCCAGGTGATAGGGATGGTCGATGATATCTTCGACATCCAGAAAATCACTTGTTTCCCTGCTCACCTGGGAGCAGTCGTCGAGGGTGACGCCCTCTTCCTTGTCAACCACGAGGCGCAAGACCCAGCCGTGCCCTTCCCGACGAAACTGAACATCAAAAAGTTCGAGTCCCATCGCCGGGAGCAGCGATTCGGCAAATTCACGCACCCGCTCGATGACCGTATCCATCTATCTCCGCCTGTCGGCAAGTTTTAAAATCTGCCCGATAAAAATAAAAAAAAGCGGGCAAAGCCCACTTTTATCTTCCCAACCGGTTGGCGTGACCGGACAGGTATGACCAAAAGCTCAGGGTCCCGAACTTACCGGAACTCCAAAGTGGAGCGGGCAACGAGGCTCGAACTCGCGACCTCAAGCTTGGGAAGCTCGCGCTCTACCAACTGAGCTATGCCCGCATT
>CBFCWR010000468.1:0-1908 GCA_965601575.1 uncultured Desulfofustis sp.
ATCAAGAACGACGGGCTTGTCGAGTTCGATGGCTCTGATCAGTGCCGGTTTGAACTCGGCTGCGGATTCTATTTTAACTCCTTCGACTCCATAGGCTCGAGCCACTTCTGCATAATCGGGGGAGGTCGATACTCCATCCTTGGTGAAGACCGTGCCAAAGGTCGTCTGATAGTGAGCCTTTTCCAGTCCGGCGATGGTGCCGAAGGCATTGTTGTTCATGATCAGCCAGATTACCGCGACATCATCATGCCGCGCGGTGGCAAGTTGAGCCGGATTCTGTCCGAAACCGCCATCTCCAATCAGGGCGATGACGATCTTGTCGGGCGCCGCCAGTTTGGCGCCGATGGCAGCGGGGCCGCCAAATCCCATGGTGGCGTACCCTCCTGGAATAAGGATGGAGCCTGGCTCATAGATGGGGAACTGCTGGCCTACGCCATTTTTATTCCAACCCACATCGGTGGTGATGATCGCATCGCGGGGCAGAACCTCCCGCACTTCGGCCAATATTCGCTCGGGCATCATCGGGAAGGCGTCGCTCTGCTCCATTTCGACATTGCGTGCCTTAAACTCTTGTCTCTTCTCAGCTATCTCTGCCCTTAGGTCCTCACGCTGGATTCCCTCGGGACATTTTCGCTGGACAACTTTTAGAAGCACCCCGAGCGCCTGTTTAAGATCGGCGACTACACCGATCTCGACCGGATAGTTGCGGCCGATTTCAGACGGTTCAATATCGATCTGAATGAGTCGGGTACTGGGAATGTTAAAGGTGAATTCCGGGTACCAGGAACTGGCGTCGGCCTCTTTGAACCGTGAACCAAGACCGAGGATAAGATCGGCGTTGCGACAGGAATCGTTTATGTATTGGGTTCCCCAGAATCCGGTCATGCCGAGGGTCAGGGGGTGATCATCGGGCAGGGCGCCTTTACCCATCAGGCTATGGGCCACTGGAATCTGCAGATGATCCACCAGTTCTTTCAACTCGTTTGCTGCCTTGGCAAGCAACACACCGCCTCCGACATAAAGCACTGGATTTTGAGCCGCACAGAGCTGATCGACAATCTCTTCTGCGGTTGCCTCATCCATGGTCGGTTTTCTGAGTTGTTTGGTGTTTTGCAGTTGGCGTTCAAAAAGAGAGACATCCACTTCTCTGGAGAAAATATCCATCGGCACGTCAACCAGGACCGGGCCAGGTTGTCCGCTCTCAGCCAGGGTAAATGCCTTCTCGATAATTTCGGGGAACAATTCCGGACGCTCGACGCGCCATACCCGCTTGACAAATGGACGATAGATCTCGCACTGGGCACCGTCGGCGTGGAGATTGACCTCCTGGTGGGGGTGTTTGCCGTAATAGTGGCTGGGAATATCGCCGGCAATCACCACCATCGGAATACAGTCCAGCGCCGCATTGGCGACGCCGGTGGCAGCGTTGCTCAGACCTGGTCCCAAATGACTGAGCACCACCGACGCTTTTCCCGTAACCCGGGCATAGCCGTCGGCCGCATGCGAGGCGATCTGTTCATGGCGGACATTGACGAATTCTATGGAGCTCTTTTCCAAGGCCGAGTGAACTGCGTTATTGGTATGTCCACACAGTCCGTAAATGTGTTCGATGCCTCGTTTTTCCAAATATTTGACCAATTGATGGGACACGAGATCCTTCATAATTACCTCCATCCGTTCACCAGGATCTACCAGGTTTCGGTGTTGTAAAATTCGCCAAACAATTCTTCATCACTCGGTTTGTCTTCTGCGATAGGCCGAGCTACCCAGGTATAGTTCAGGTAATGCTTGAGAGAGATATTCTCGTTGGTAATATTGCCGGCCCAGACGCCGCATCCCATACTTGAGGTCATTGGCATGCCGTTGGTAAAGCTCCCGGCATTGGCCTTGGACTGGGGCTGCCTGACC
>CBFCWR010000469.1:0-1904 GCA_965601575.1 uncultured Desulfofustis sp.
ACACGTTTCTTAAACATGCCTGCCAAAGCGATGATCGCTGGCAGGCTGGAAACCGGCCCGGCCAGGAATAATGTAAGAGCCGCCCCCGGATCAATCCCACGCTGGAGCAGTCCAGCCATGACCGGAATGATTGGGATCTGATTGGCTGGCAGAGGCAGGCCAATCAGAGCCGCCAGAACAAGTGATAGGAAGCTTTTTTGTCCGACCAGGGCCGTGATCCATGACACTGGCACCAGAGTCACGATGATCGCTTCCAGCACGATCGCCAGGAGGAGGAATTTACCGACGAAGAGACCGGCATCAAGGGTACGGTCAAAGATAAAATGCAGTTTGCTGGCACGCGGCACGATGGTCATCGACTTAACGTGGATACCGGCTTCAGCGCCAATTTCCCTCGCTGGAGCCAAAGTTCCGTCAGGGTTGTATTTTGGCTTGAGACGCACCAGGTTGCCAGCCAGGTAACCCTGGCGAATTAGCAACTGGGTAATCAGTCCGGCACTCAGGCCGAGAACCGCCGCACCAACAACCTTGAGCACGGCCCACTCCATACCGAGGGCACTCCAGGTCAGAATTAAAGCATCGGGGCCCATCACCGGCGACGTCACTAGCAGGGCCATCAACGGCGCTAGCGGCGTCTGGATCATTGCCAGCGTAATAACCACAGGCAGAATGCCGCAGGCACAAAGTGGCGAAACCATGCCGACCGCGACCGCAACCACAATGCTCCAGGGACCGGCTCTATTGATGGCGTCGCGGAAACGCAAGTCAAGCTTGTAGCCTTTGATGACACCAACCAGCACGATCGAGAGAAGGAAAAACCACCACATATTGGCGATTTCCTCCCAAACCACGGTCAGCATCTGCATCAAAATCGAATCAGGCATTGTGGCTATCTGAGCATCCTTTGCATCAATCTCAAACTATCATCCTTGAGGGGGAAATCTTATCGTCAAACAAAGGAAGATAAGTCTTCTCTCCTCACGTTTTTAACCTTTGCGCCCGCAGTTCAAGGTGGCCATGCTGCCCCGGTTGGCAAGAAAGGATCCTCTGCAATGGGAGTAAAGAGAACCTTGCCGAGATAGTCATCCTTGCGCCCGTCAAAAATTGCCGCTACGATCGTTTCGGGGTTTTCGGTCCCCCAGTAGTTGCCCGCCATCCGCACATCGTCCGGCACCTCTTCTCCGAGTACGACAGCGTAGCGGTGGTTGCCGAAGATATTGTTGCCTTCAATAATATAATCCTCAGGATAGGACGTGATAAAAACTCCCTTTTCGTTATCGGTAATGACATTGTTGCGAATTATCGGGGCACCGAAATGGAAGCGAATGGCAGTGCCGTTACCGCGCAGCAGGTTGTTTTTTATGAGGAAGTCCGTGGTATTAAAGCGCAGCCCGAACAAGTTGTTTTCAATACGAGAATCTTCCATGGTCGCTTCTGCGCTGTGGCTATGAATGGCGCTGTTGGCCTGGGAGATATAAACATAGCGGAAATGGGCTATGGAACTCTCACGCAGGTTTATCCCGCCCCAACTGCCGGGCGGTGCAGAAGAATCGACGAAGCGAAAGGTGATGGGTTTCTCGGCAGTTCCTTCGGCGAGAAGAGCCCCACGGATGATCAATTCGCTACCGGGAAAGTTGGGGCGCTCGGTAAAAAGATCCTTGCCTTCGGCAGGCGGCAGAAAGACCACCTCTGTACCGGGGGCAATGACAAGTCGTGCCTCCTTCTTCAGGACCAGATCACCGTCGATGAAAACAGTTCCTTGCCAGCGAGTCTCGCCTGAAATGACGCCGGACAGTGGAACGGCTCGACCTTGAGGAGAGATAGCGCAGGAGGCCAAAACGCTCAGCAGCAACCCCAGGGATGCTATATTTGCAATCATTCGCATATTTTAAATTTCCTGAGCT
>CBFCWR010000470.1:0-1879 GCA_965601575.1 uncultured Desulfofustis sp.
GAATATTATATGTTATTTCGTCACCAATTGTGATTTCAATTAACCTATACCTAACAAACTAATCAACCGGACGGAAAATGCTTCTGCAATAAATTGAAACCTGAATCAGTGAGGTAGCCCATCGGCACCTCTTCTATTTGCCTGCGAAACCATTTTCGCAGTTGATTTTGCTAAAGGCCCGTCTGTTTTGATCAAGACGGCCATGCTCTTTGACAATTCAGCTGATTATTTTCTCGTTCTGCTCGCTCCTTCGCGGATTGTGGACGTGCACAACCAGCCACATTCTTATGGATGGGGTGTTTTCAGCACCGTTTTTCTGGTTGCGGACCTTTAGCCATAGGCAAATCGCTCATAGGTTTTCGTGAATGCCTGGGCTTGCCAGTGGGCATGGCAACTGAATCGCAGCGCCAGTCCATGGGCATGCCGCAGAAACCGGGCGGCGAAATACATCAGATCCTGCAAGACGGTTTTCAATCGCCGCCGCTGTTTCGCCCGGCGGGCCTGCTTCTTGTCCATCAAGCCGACTTGACCAATGGCGCGGAGCATATTGTAGGCAAGTCCAGCGCAGGTCATCACCAACGCATTGGTGGCGAACTTGCCGGACGGTAGCCGCTCCAGATCAAGATCACTCTTGAATTCCGAGTGATACTGCTCGCACAGCGCATGTCCCTGGTACAGCTCGATGACCGTCTCTTTGTTGCTGGAAAGGCTGGTCCACCAGCCTTCAACCTCAATGTCGGGAGTCAACAGGGGACCGTCTTTGTCAAACCAGCGCTCGCTGGCGCGCAGCACCCGGCGCAGTTTGATGGTTCTGGTTTCTCCATCCTCATCCTGGTAGCTGCGCTCGACGGTTTCAGTCATCACCGCAATGCGTTCGGTTTTGGTGTCTTTGAGCAGCTTGCCGTGAGCGAAGATTTCCGTGGCCTTGATCGGCATGTCGCTGTTACGGCGGTTCCACTTGACGATGAAGTCGGCGTTCGCCTCCTTGAGTGCCACCAGGGTGGCGATGGCATCGTGGGCACTGTCCAGCCGCACCAGCAAAGGCGCCTCGGTTAACTCCCGGCTTTTGCGTATAGCCCGGAGCAGCAGCGGCACAAATCCCTGCTGGGCGTGCTGCGAGCCGGGGCGGTGTTCAATCTCCAGGCACCATCCTTCAAGCCCGAGCCAGACACCCATTGGGGCATAACCGTTAAAACCCCGGTAGGTGTAGGACACGCCTTCTTTCTTGGTCTCCGAATTATCAAGGGTGAACACATCCAGGTCGAGTGGCATGTGGCCGGAAGGCAACGCTGAAAGCTGCGCCTTGGCTTTTTTGAGAAACTCGACCGAACAGAAATCAACGATGGTCCGCAGCCTATCTGCGAACTGATCGAGGCGTTGGCGCAAGGTCTCCGGCGACGGCACCTTCGTCAGCCCCAAAGAACAACGGAAAAAGTCGTCATCTTCAAAGAACGGGCGGATCGCTGCAAAATCACTCTTGCCCTGGCAGAGTAGGCCCAGATAGCTGCGGACCACATCGGAGGTCGTAATCCCCCGTTTCGGCGCTGCTTTATCGACCCGCGAAGCCAGTGTCGTATAGCGATTCAGCGCGACTCCAACCAATGCCAGGCCGGAATTGGAGGTGTAGAATTCCTGCTTGGACTGCTCAATCTTGAACCGGGGAACTGTCACAACCAAAACTCCTTGGGTGAAATTCAAAGCGGTTCAAGGATAGCAGAAAAACACAATAAAATCAGCTGATTGTCAAAGATCGAAAGCAGTTTTAAGTTCGTAAGCTCACTGATTCAGGTATGACACTCAGCGAGTTTATTAAAGACAGAAAAGGTGAACTTGGAATCGGAACTCGAGCGCTTTGTGAAAAATCGAAAAACCTTGAATA
>CBFCWR010000471.1:0-1864 GCA_965601575.1 uncultured Desulfofustis sp.
TGCAACTCGTCGTGTGTCTTGATCATTGCTGAAATTCAAATTTCCCAAAGTGAGCAGGCCAACGCCTGTAAGGAATAAGCTTTTTCCACGACTAATCCCAAGAATCGAGGTCTCCGCCAGGGAGACGACCCGGCAGTCTGGCTGATACAGTCTGATCGCCTGAAGAAAGGAGGTAGCTCCAATGCTGAGCTTAAAGCACTTTAAATTCACTAATTCGGTTATCGCCATAATAGGCCAATTGCTCGAACGGGATGTGCAGATCCGGGCCGCGTATCAGTGGCTCGATGCACAGTCCAAGAGTGAAGGTCCGCTGCAGAGAAACCATAATCTGGAACTGCTCATCGAAGACTGGGCCGGGCTGCATATTACCGAACGGGATGTGTCGGTTGCTGCCGGGCTGCATCGGTCGGTAGCAGGAGGGTACCCTTATCTCGAGATAGATCCGGGCTTTACCTTTCCCTCAAGCGAACGACTGCGGGTGGTCGGCGCCTCGTTTGAGCGCGACGAAGAGGAGCAGCCCCTGTTGTCGGATTACCATTCCTATGAGCTCGCTCATTATGATGAGGGTGAGGAGGCCGTGAGCGTTCGAGGCTTCGAGCGTCAGCTGCTGCCGGAAGCCTGTATCGAACCCAAAAATTTTTCTGGCCTGCAGCAGGATTGTGAGTGCCGCGAATGCATTGATGGCGTGCAGTGATGCACAGCTCCATGAACCCACTATATCCTGCCAGGCCATATCTCTGGGGATGCGCTTGCATTGCGTCCCCAGACCACATCAACCGCATTGTCCGCAGAGCGACACATCATCTTTAAGTCTCCAGCATTGAGAGTCGTTCCCCGACCGCCACAACGTTCCATTTATCGGACGTCTAAGGTGGTTATTTTATAAGGTATACCGGAGAGAGGTCAGATTCATTCAATTCCCCCGGGAGGAATTGCTATGAACGGTATACTTCAGAAGTGGTTCTTGATTTTAATCCTGATTCCGATCCTGATACTGCTTTTTTTCAATCGAGTCGAGGGGCTTAATTCGCGGCAGAACGAAAATTGGTCCGTCGAGTATGTGAGTGAGATCTCGTGCCCTCACTATCACGCGGGAAACGGCATCGCCATCCCCAGGGCACATGTATTTCACAACAGAAAAGGATTGAAAGACGAGATTGAGGTGATCGAACCGCTGAGGGAACTCAACGCCGTCGCACAGTCGGACAAGGAATCGATCGAGGAGTTGATAGACGATATCACCATCTGGATTCCCCGAATTTATTCCGAGCAGTTCCTGGTATCCCCTGAGTGCATCATCATTCTGGAGACCAAGATCAATGATGAGGGCAGAGCCGAGGTGAGGTTCGGGGTGGCGATGGAGTGCGCCCATAAATCAAAACTGGCCAAGCCCATCATCATTTAAGTGGATTGAGTAATATGCGCAGGCGATCCCCTCATGCGTAACTGGTGCACATCACCGTGACAGGAGCATGATGATTAATCTGGCGGGATTCATCTCTCTGGGTCTATTGCAGCACCCCTTGCCTCACACATAAAAGCATCATTTTGGTTGGTTGGTATTTCCAAGCCTAGCGCATATTTATCTTATATTTTTAGGGATTTTTCCATAGTCAACGATCGGGGGTTTCACCATTTCCTGTCGAGACAAATGAAAAAACCAAGGAGTAGGACAACCTGAGAGGGATTACCCACGCCATGAAACTAACTCGTAATTGTCCGATCTAAAACCTGGTTAAAGGCATCATAGTTGAGCCAAATTTGCTAAAAACACATGAAAATCAGTAAAAATCGCTGTTTGCCATAGTATTTTTTCGATATGATTTTATCTTGAACTAATCATTAACCAGGAGTGTCCTGCGCG
>CBFCWR010000472.1:0-1856 GCA_965601575.1 uncultured Desulfofustis sp.
TAGGAGTCTTTAGAGGTAATCGCCCGGTGCAGGGTGGGATCTATGAAGTCGGGGCCACATTTAAAGCATTGCACCTCTAATCCCCTCTTTACCAGAGCAGCGACGATACCGAGGGTGAGAGTGGTTTTTCCACTGCCGCTTTTAGCGGCAGCGATAATGAAGGCAGGTACTTTACTCATCACAAGAAATGTGCCACGCAGAAATGGATCAGAGAGCAGGCCACAAAAAAGAGCAGCGATCCGCCCAGGATGAGCTTGCTAACCCTCTTTATATCTTCTGGCTCCACCCTGTCGAGCCCCTGACCGATAAATTTTTTAAACGAAATATTGCCAAAGTAACTGGACGGCCCGCCCAATTCAATATTCAACGCCCCCGCAGCAGCTGCCTCGCTATGCCCACTGTTGGGACTGCTGCTTTTCAGCCGGTCTCTCATGTAGACGCTCACCGCCCCTCTGCCATCAAAGCCCATCAGGTAGGCCGCACCGATCAAGCACAAGCCGCTCAATCGAGCCGGAAGAAAATTCACCAGGTCGTCAATGCGTGCGGCGAACCGGCCGAAATCGATATATTTTTCGTTTTTATAACCGTACATCGAATCCATCGTATTTACCGCTTTGTAAGCCATTGCACCGAACGCAGCACCAAGCAGCGGATCACCCCCTGATGCCTGCCCAATGACAGACCCGACAAAGCCCCAGAACAGAGGGGCCGTGATCCCATCTACCATATTCTCGCTGACCGACTCGACGCATGCCCTGGCGACCTCCGGCACGTCGAGAAATTCCGTGTCTCTTCCCACCATCATCGATACGGCCTTGCGGGACTCGATAATATCGTCCGCGATCAAGTGCTCGTACACTCTATTGCTGTGGGCAACCAGATCACCAGCGGCGATACAGAAGTAGCATATCAACATGGCCCCGAAAAGCGCGGCCGTTTCCCCTAACAGAAACAGCGTCGCAAAAAAAAGCGCAAGCACCGCCAGAGTCGTCAGCAAGACGAGGAAAAACGCAACCGCGCCTCTGATCCTCATCGACAGAAAGCCCAAATTCTCCCTGGCAATTCTTTCGAAATAATCACATAAGCGACCAATTAACCTGACTGGATGGGGCAAGAGGCGAGGATCTCCCCAGATATAATCGGCTGCGATAACTATCAACAGCTGGAAATAGAAATTCAGCTCAGGGATCAAGGTTCATCAGTTGATAGATTTTTTTGACATCGATGCTTGATCTGATCAAAACTGCAAGTTCGTCCAAACTTTTATCGACGTTGTAACTGGTACCATCCTTGCCCTTCGGGGTCAGGTTTTTCTTTACCCTGAGAAGATCGATAAACCATCGTCTGAAGCTATCCTGGTCAAAAATTCCATGCAGATACGCACCCCAGATCCGTTGGTCGGCAGATCTGCTCCCGCAGGTCTCGCCATTGTCAAACTGCAGAACAGGGTGAAGGTTGTTGCTGGTTTTACCGTGATGGATTTCATACCCGACTATTTTCTCACCAGACTCGAGATGAATCCCCTGCTGTTTAACCAGAGTCTTTTCCGGAGCCAGCACGGTGTCGATCTCAAGAAGTCCAAGCCCCTTTATGGTTCCGTCACTGGTTTCGATTGCATGGGGATCACTGAGTTCTCTACCCAACATCTGGTAGCCTCCGCAGATTCCCACAACAGTGCCTCCCTGGCGGGCGTAATCAATGATTTCCTGATCCATGCCGCGCTCGCGGATATGTCCAAGGTCACCGGCCACATTTTTTGATCCGGGCAGAATGATAGCATCCGGTTTCCCGATTAAGTGCTTGTCGGAAACGAATCTGATGTTAACGTCGACTTCATGATAAAGCGGATCGATATC
>CBFCWR010000473.1:0-1853 GCA_965601575.1 uncultured Desulfofustis sp.
CTCAGGACCACGAAGCCTGCAATCTCGCCGATTGCGTGGAGTAGTGAATAGATCACCCAGCGGTGACCTCAACCACTCCAATGATAGGCCTTGACGGCCTCAACCAGATACGGTTGTGGTCTGAAGCATTATTCGTTCAACCTGCCACCTGTGCCGTCTGGCGCCAGTTCTGAAATCTCTCGCAGCAATTGGTCTCGTTCATCCTCAAGTTCGAGCAGGTCCTGCATGACGGGGGGTTTTGTCGAATGAGCGGGCAACCGTTTTTCGGTCTCAGCAATGGCAGCTTCCAATTCGATGAGCTTTCTTCTGAGCGTTTCCAGTCGAGTCATGGGTATGGCGGAGACAGCAGTTCCGCTGAATTCAGATGGCCAGGTGTGTGAGGTGAGTCTCTATCAAATCCAATTCAGCTTCGTTGGGAGGGCGCTTCAGAATCCGATAAAAGAACAACTCCTTGAGTTTTGACTTCCTGCTGTAGACAATGACCTCGTATTTCTTCTCCGGGGAAGGATTGATTTCTACCCAGAGGGTGCGTTCAAGGTCGATGGAATAATCTTCACAGACGTGCCTGGCAAATTTTTCCGGGTGAGCGGAAATCGAATGCCCTTTTCCGGTTTCGGAGTAGAGACAGAGATGCTGCTTAAAGGAGGTGACATTACCGTCGTCCTTGCCGATCTCGTAAATATAGAGGTGGTAGTTGCCCGGAAACCAGGAAATTGGATCTCGCCCGTCGCGCTTTTTGCCGTCCCAGCTGTAGATGCCGTTAAAAAGTTCCATTTCTATCTTACTCACTCCTATAAAGTGGTTGCTCGCCTATACCATATGGCATTTGGTAAAAAATGTCTTCCCACCGCCCTCGATAAATATCACCCATATCAACCGCCTTTGGAGATGAGATAATTTTTGCCCTCCGCAGTTCTGAAATATGGTAGGGTGACGAGTCACGTTAACTCATTCAGAGGACCGAAACCAATGACCGAAACAACTACCACGACCTCTTGTGTTGATAGTTTTCTCGATGGGTATGGATGTTCCCAGGCCATCCTGACCCAGTTCTGTGAGCGATTCGATATGGATCAACTGACCGCTTTGAAAATTTCCTCGGCCTTTCCCGCCGGCATGCAGATGGCGGGCATCTGCGGTGCGGTGACCGGGGCCTATATGGTGCTCGGTCTCAATTTTGCTGACCACCAAAGCTGTCGCTCAGCAGGCCGGACGCAGGTCTACGAAGCCGTTGCCGATTTCACCCGGAGATTCAGGGAGCGCCATACAACGCTGGACTGCAAAGAACTGCTCGGCTGCAATATCATGACGCCGGAAGGAAAAGAGACTGCCGTCCAACAGAATCTGTTCAAGACCGTGTGCCCGAAATTCGTGGAAGATGCCGCACGCATCCTGGAAGAGATGATAGAGAATTCGGCCAGTGATAAGAAGACATCGGAGACGAACTAATCACCGATCATCGGAAAAGGAAGTAACTGGGCTTCCAGAAAATTGCGCAGCCATGGCGGATGGCGGCGATCTCATGGTTCAGGCTGTCTCGAGAACTTTCTGCCTAGATCAGGATGTGCATGGAAAATTTACCCCAGGCCGTAGAGCGTCCCTGGAATTAATTTCATGCGCAACGAAGAGTTTGAACAATATAAATATGTTGAAACGTAACCATCAGACGTTGAACCGTATGTTTATTATATCCCCCTCCTCGACGATATAGTCCTTGCCCTGCACGTAGAGCTTGCCCTGTTTTTTCAACTCCGCCTCGCTGCCATAGTCGAGCAGCTCATCGTATTTCATTACTTCTGCCCGGATGAAGCCCTTCTGCAGATCAGAATGGATCGCACCGGCCGCCTCGGGGG
>CBFCWR010000474.1:0-1843 GCA_965601575.1 uncultured Desulfofustis sp.
CGTCGAACCCGCCCCCCGATGGAATCATAGGCAGAATGACTTCGCTGGGATCGCAGTCAAACTCAACCAGTATGGCCCCCTTCTGCGCTACTGCTTTCTTCAGTGCCGGTTCGATGTCCTTGACTTTCTCCACCTTGATATAGGGGATCCCATAAGCCTGGGCGATGTGGCCGTAATCCGGGTTCTGCATCGGCGTGCCGCTGTAGCGTCCGTCGAAAAACAGGGTCTGCCACTGCCTGACCATGCCGAGATAGCCGTTGTTGAACAGCAGAATCTTGACGTCGATATCGTGCTCCATCACGGTTCCCAGCTCCTGCATGTTCATCTGAAAACCGCCGTCCCCGCTGATCGACCAGACCCTCTCCTTGGGCCGGGCCAGCTTGACGCCGATCGCCATGGGCAGTGAGCAGCCCATGGTGCCGGCCCCGCCGGAACCGAACCAGCTGTTTTCGGTCTGGTAATTGTAGAATCGTGCCGCCATCATCTGGTGCTGCCCGACGTCGGGAACAATAAGGTCCTTGCCCTTGGTCACCTTGGAGAGTTTGTCGACGATTGTTTTCATCAGCAGCTTGCCGGTATCTCCAACCCCTTCATCGATCTCGGCCTGCAGTTCTTCCTTCATCACCTTGCGGTGTTCATTGATCTGCTTGAACCAGCGCCGCCGGGGCTTATAGGTGAGCAGCGGATCATCGAGCAGAAGGCGCAGCGTATTGGCCACATCGGCATTGACGGCAACGGAGGTGGCGACATTCTTGTCGATTTCGGAGGGGTCGATCTCCACGTGAATGACATCGGCGTTGGCGGCATACTCGTTGAGTTTGCCGGTAACCCGATCGTCAAATCTCATGCCGAAGGCAATGAGCAGATCCGCCTCCATCACCGCTTTATTGGCTTCTACGGTGCCGTGCATGCCCATCATTCCGAGGCTCAGCGGGTGGTCGGCCGGAAGCGCCGAGATGCCGTGCATGGTAAAGGCGATGGGGATATTCACCTTTTCGGCGAACTGCTTCAGCAGTTTGCCGGCATTGCTGTTTATGACCCCGTGACCGCAGAAAATCAAGGGCCTCACGCTCTTGTTGATAAGCTTGATGGCTCGATCCAGCGGGTCGCGGTCCGGGGCCGGATGGTAGAGATATCCGGGCAACACGGGTCGGTAGCCTTTGACGTTGAAGCGGTATTTGGGCGATACCGAATCATTCTGCACGTCCTTGGGAATATCAACCAGAACCGGTCCGCCACGTCCGGTCGTCGCCACATAATGCGCTTCATGGATGGTCGGCTCGATATCATCGGCGTTCAGCGGCATGTAGGTCTGCTTGCAGATGGGCATCATCACCCCGACGACATCGCTCTCCTGAAACGCATCCGTGGCTATTACCCCGGTGGCGACCTGACCGGTGATGATCAGCATCGGCACCGAGTCCATATGGGCATCGGCCACGCCGGTGGTCAGGTTCATTGCCCCCGGTCCCGAGGTGGCCATACAGGTCCCGAGTTGCGGAGTATTGGTCGATAGAGATGCTCTCGACAGCCCCTGGGCCATAAACGTCGCTCCCTGCTCGTGGCGCGACATGATGAACTCGAAGCCCTCCATCTTATCCATTTCGTCAAAGACCGGCATGATGGTCCCACCGGTGTAGCCAAATATATATTTGACGCCCTTTGTTTTTAGTGCAGACAGCAGCTTTTCTTTTCCAGTCATTGAAAATCTCTCTGAACGTTTTACGTCTGAATGTATACCGAATTTCTCACAGCTCAATTAGTGAAGTATCCGCTGTCTTCCCTCTCCGCGCAGGACACTCCTGGTTAATGATTAGTTCAAGATAAAATCATATCGAAAAAA
>CBFCWR010000475.1:0-1828 GCA_965601575.1 uncultured Desulfofustis sp.
CCCGAGGGGGTATCCACCGCGATAACCGGGATAGTTCTGGTGCTGCTCAGTGTATTGATAATCTCGATGGCCTTGGCAAAGTGACCTTCGACCCTACGGTCGAGGCCGGTGCCGAAAATCGAATCAACCAGGGCACACGGGGGGCCGTACTTCGCAGAGAGGTATTCAATATGTGCGAGTATTTGATCCACATTGCTGGAGCTGGTACAGATCAGGGTCTCCAAACCGAGCTGTTCCACAATCGCCAGATTGGTTGCGCTGTCTCCTTTCAGTTGCTCAGGTTCGATCAGAAAAACGAGCAGAGGAACTGCATTTTTCTGATGGAGATGTCTGGCGATGACCAATCCGTCTCCCCCATTGTTGCCGGGACCAATAAAAATTGGGAAAAGCCTGCGGGCAGGTGAGCCAAGGAGCTGTTCCATAAGTTGCACAGTCCCTAAACCCGCATTTTCCATGAGCACGATGCCGGGGATCATGAACTCGTTGATAGCGCACTGATCGATCTGTCGCATCTGTTCGGAATTTGGAAGTATCATCATCTACCTCACTCCTCTATTCAGATTGACGCTCTTCGGCCTGCTTATCCACCAGTATCGTTCTACAGAACATGCAGGGGTCGAAGCCTGCCTTCAGTGCAACTTCGCTGTCCTTGAACTCTACGGAACAATCCTGGCTATAGTAGTAGTCACATTCGGGGAAATGAAAAATTCTGGTCCTCGCATTGCCACGCAATATTTTTTTCTCAACAACGACCTCTCCAAGGGTTTGTGCGTCCCGGCCGCCCGCTCTGCTGATAAATGCATAAGCTCTTTGAAACAGATTTACCACAGAGCCGACAAATCTTTCCAGGATCTCTTGCACGTAGGGCGATACCAATGGCTTTTCGTGGGCTACCTTGTTGATGGAAATGATGGTCAGAATACAAAAGAGGGTATTGGGCACCCACATGATCAAGGGCACCGGAAGTGCACCGCCGGTGGCCAGGTTTCTCGACATGGTAAACATGATGTAATAAGTGATGTAAAACATCAGGCCAAAAGGTACTCCGATTGCACGCCTGCCGGGCCCTGCCTGCAGCCCGAGCGGCATCCCCAGCAGGGAAAGAAAAAAACAGCCGACCGGCAGCACCAGTCTTTTGTGAAATTCGGTGTGATAAGATCTGCCGCTCGGCGTATCGAGTCCTTTTTCCCGTGCCTTCTCCATTAGTTCCGACATATTCATGGTGCCGCGTTTTTTAATGGTTGGGGATCGTGCCGGGAGTTTCAGCGGAATCCTGATGACGTAACGATCGAACGAGACGGTTTGAGCGGTTCGATCCTCTGGGATCTGCATGGTCCCATTTTTGAAAATAAGTGTCACCACCATGGTTTCCATATCGGTGTCCATGGTACCGAATCGAGCCATGGTAATGGCGGGCGTGGACCTGTTACGCATATCCGAGACCCAGACATTATTCCAGATTCCGGTATCGGGATCGGTGTAGTCTATATGCACCACCAGATCGCCGAGTGCCTCGGTGAATGTCCTCTCCCTTATCCCTTTATCTATCTTTTCTTTGGCAAGCTGGTACATCATGTGCTGCATCGCAGTGTCGCCGGCAGGTATGAGTCTGATCGAGAAGTAGCCGGTGAGAAGAGAGATAACGAGAGAAATGGCTATGAGCGGAGGAAGGGCCTGATAGATTCCGATACCGCTGGCCTTGAAGGCGAGAATCTCGGTATCGTTGGCCAGCCGGGAAAATCCCACAGTAATGCCAAGCATGGCAGCCATGGGTATCGAGTAGAGAAACATGTTGGGGAATAGATATGAAAAAATCCTGACGAAATCG
>CBFCWR010000476.1:0-1806 GCA_965601575.1 uncultured Desulfofustis sp.
CGTTCCACGGGATTTGAGCACAATCTCTCCGAGGTGCTCAAAGATCGAGATCCTATCGTGAGTGTGCATGTCGCAGACCTCGACAACAACGGATTTGATGAGTTTTATATCATCACTGTCTCACGCGGGTCGGGCAGTTACGGCAATGTGATCGGCTTTGCCTCGAACAGAGATAAGAGTCTGTCGATGATATATTTTCCAGATATCCAGGAAGGGGATGAACTATTCACCGGTTATATGGGTCATGATACGTTCAGTATAAAGGGGAACAGGCTGATAAGATCATTTCCAGTATATCAGCCCTCAGATATCAACAACAACCCCACCGGCGGGACCCGCCGACTGGTGTATGGCCTGTTCGCCGGCGAGGCTGCATGGCAGCTCAGAATCATCGAACATTAGAACGAAGCGGCCTGGGCCGGCGGTGCCGAACCGTGGTCCGAGGAGGTCTTCGCGCATGTCAGCCAGATTATCCCCTGTTTTTTAAGTGTCATTATCCTGTGTTTCCGGTCTTGGAAAATGAAGAACAGGAAGCGATGTGCGGGGAGAGGATCAGTTCGCCTGGTTTGTGATCCAATCAACAATATCCTGCAACACGATTTCAGCCTGCAGGTCCCTCAAAAGCATGTGATAACCGTTTTCATAGAGAATCAGCCTTTGCTGCCCGAGAGCACGCAGAGGCAATCGTTGGTAAAAAGAGAACACCGGGTCCCGGGGAATTATCTCATCGTTTTCCCCGTACAGGAGGAGCAGTTTGTTTCTCAACCGTTCTGCATTTTCGTAGGCCTGATCCATTAGATTTACCAGCCCGTACAGGACATCAATTCTTGTTTCTTTGATCACCAGCGGATCTCTTCCCAATTCTTTGAGCATTTCAATGTTGTCTGATGGTGAAATTTGAAGAGATTGGCCCGTGACGTTCTTCCAGGGTATGGTATGGGCGGTGAGCGATAAGAGAAATCTCTGATAAAAAGGCATCTCGGACCGAGACCAGACGGCAGGGGCAACCAGTACCAGACCATCTATCTCCGGAGAGCCTTCACCAGCCATGGTGAGAATGGTGACGGCGCCCCCCATGCTATCGCCGAGGATGTACAGCGGAGTGTCGGGGTGAATTACTTTTATTTGAGCTATGAAAGTAGCCAGGTCCTCAACCAGAGCCTGGCTGCCGCTCCATCTGCCTCGTGTTGGTGTTTCCCCGAAGCCCCGCTGATCATAGGCATACACCGCTAACTGGTTGTTGTTGAAAAACAGTGCGGAGTCTTTGATGAAATTTGAATAGTCATTGAATCCATGCAAAGCGATTATCACCCCCGATATTTCACCAGAAGGCTGCCACACTCTCAAAGGCAGGCGGGAATTATCGTAAGTGGTGAAGAATTTCCCTGAAATCCTTGGGGAGCTGTCGACCACTTCTGTGGGACTAATGAATTGTGGGGTGCATGCGGTGAGCATGATGATCAAAAAGATCTGTAACAAATGGAAGAGGACTGGAACCATCTTGTCAAAGCTCAACTGAGCCATCATCGCCTGGCAATCAATATTGCTTTGTAGTTCTGCCTGGCAGAGCTTTTTTTACTCGGGCTCTTGTTTGAGGACATTTCGTGGGTGATTCGGGGTGAGATAGATTTCCAGCGGCAGTATTTTTCCATGTCCAGTCCATCGGTACCCCACTGGGGTAAGCTGTAGCCCATATTCTGAACTGTGCATGCGGCAATATTTGAGCGAGGAAAATTGAAAGGTGGTGCCGGAGAGGGAGAGTTCCAACACCACCTTGTGAATGCAGCACTTGTATCAGTACTACAA
>CBFCWR010000477.1:0-1805 GCA_965601575.1 uncultured Desulfofustis sp.
TCTCATCACCCACTATCCTGACCCGTCCTGTGAAGAACTGGTGAGAAAAATTGCCGAGAGCTATGGGGTTGATCGGCAGATGATCGTTCCGGCCAACGGCACCACGGAGCTGCTTTATTTGCTCCCAACTCTACTCCGGCGCAGGAAGATCGTGATACCGGTGCCTTGTTACGTCGACTATCTCAAAGTCTTTGAAATTCATGGGTTTGATATTCAATTATTGAGTCCAGAATCGGAAGAGGATCCCTCGTTGACCATAACCCGATTGGAACAAGCTCTCGGTGGCGGTGAGGCAGTTATTTTCGGAAATCCCGTGAATCCCGTCGGCTCAATAATTGAGGATACCCAGATCGTAGGTCTTGCCCAGCGATTTCCGGACAGCCTCTTTATCGTCGACGAAGCGTTCCATGATTTTATTGCTCCATTCACCACGGTGGGCGGCCGGGCAGCAAATATAATCAGCCTCAACTCCTTGACAAAATTTTTCGCCATTCCAGGATTGCGCGCTGGTTTTGGCATCTTCCCGGAGCCTTATCGCCAACGCCTCGAGTCTCGGCTGCCGCCCTGGTCGGTAAATGTTCTCAGCCAGCGGGTGGCGCGCAGGTGTCTCGAAGATGTGGACTACTGCCAGCGAACCGTTTCGACCTGTGCATTGCTTCGCCGGGAACTGAGGGAAATGCTATCTGGTTTCGAGCAGTTGATGGTTCTTGATTCGCAGGCCAATTATCTGCTGATCAAACTTGGACCTGATCTTTCAGGAGAAAGTCTTTATCGACAACTGCTCGACCATGGCATAGCCATCAGGCGCTGCTCCAATTATCCGGGGCTGGGGGATAATTTTGTTCGGGTTGCAGTCAGGTCGCATGCTGAAAACGGTCGACTGATAGAGGCCTTGCACCAGGTCCTGAAACCGTCGGCAAAAAGAGTCAAGCCAGCGGCAAAAAAAGCCCGGACTCTCATGTTCCAGGGGACCTCCTCAAATGCCGGCAAATCAATTCTTTCGGCGGCCCTATGTCGTATTCTGGTACAGGACGGCTATCGGGTTTCCCCTTTCAAGGCCCAGAATATGTCCCTCAATTCCCATGTCACTGCTGACGGTGGTGAAATGGGCAGGGCCCAGGTGGTTCAGGCCCAGGCAGCACGGGTGGAACCTGACTGGCGTATGAATCCGGTTCTGCTGAAACCTAACAGCGATACCGGAAGTCAGGTGATAGTTAACGGCAAGCCGGTCAGGAATATGAATGTTCGCCAATACCACGCCTTCAAGGATGAAGCCTGGGAAGCCGCCAAGCTCAGTTTCGACGAACTCAGTTCGGAGTATGATGCCATAGTCTTGGAGGGGGCCGGATCGCCTGGAGAAGTGAATCTCAAGCGTCACGATTTTGTCAACATGAAGATGGCACACTACGCCAAAGCTCCAGTACTGCTGGTGGGAGATATCGACCGCGGCGGCGTATATGCTTCATTTGCAGGCATAATGGATGTGCTCGAAGAATGGGAGCGGTCCCTGGTTGCCGGGTTCGTGGTGAACAAGTTTCGAGGTGATCAGTCACTGCTCGATGAAGCCCATCGATTCGTCTACGAACATACAGGTAAAGAGGTACTCGGCGTCGTCCCCTACATCACCGATATGGCCATTCCCCAGGAAGACTCGGTCTCCCTGAGGGAAGGATTCTATCGAGATCGGGGAACCGGTCCTGATCAGGTGGAGATGGTGGTCATTGATATCCCCCATATCTCCAATTTCACTGATATCGATCCGCTTTATCATGAAGTCGACGTTAACATCAGATTCGTTTCCGACA
>CBFCWR010000478.1:0-1800 GCA_965601575.1 uncultured Desulfofustis sp.
CCCGTCAGAATCCCAGTTCATCCCTGACCAGAGCCGTTCCTTCTCCAAGAGCTGCTAATTTACCCCGGGCAACGTGGCGAGCCAGAGGCACCATTCCGCAATTGGTGCAGGGATACAGGCGCTCCGGTTTCACATAATTAAGCGCCTTTCGCAGCGTGGCAGCAACGTCTTCCGGGGTTTCAATCTTGTCGGTGGCGACATCGATCGCCCCCACCAATACGTCCTTGCCTTCCAGCAAGCCGATCAATTCAATTGGCACTCGAGAATTGTGGCACTCCAGGGACACCTGATCGATCTTCGATTCCCGCAGCAGGGGAAAGGTTTCTTCATACTGCCGCCACTCCGATCCGAGCGTTTTTTTCCAATCAGTATTGGCCTTAATGCCGTAGCCATAACAGATGTGAACCGCGGTTTTACAGGTCAGCCCCTCTGCCGCCCGCTCCAGGGTTTTTATTCCCCAATTGCGGACCTCCTCGAAGAACACGTTGAAGGCCGGCTCGTCGAACTGAATCACATCGACACCGGCGGCGAGCAGTTCGAGCGCCTCTTCATTGAGAATTTTGGCAAATTCCCAGGCCAGTTCTTCCCGGCTGCGATAGTGGTCATCATAGAGCGTATCGACCATCGTCATGGGACCGGGAAGGGTAAATTTTATCGGATGGCTTGTTTCGGCTCGCAAGAAACGCGCATCTTCCAGGTAAACCGGTCGGGGACGGCCTACTTGTCCGACCACGACAGGGACCTCGGCATCGTAGCGGTCGCGTATGCGCATCGTCTCTCGACGTTGAAAATCGACTCCCTCCAGGTGTTCGATAAAGGTGGTCACGAAATGCTGCCGGGTCTGCTCACCATCGCTGACAATGTCAATCCCTGCCTGTTCCTGGTCGCGGAGGACCAGCCGCACTGCGTCCCGTTTACCAGCGGTGAGAGTCTGGCCTTCAAGTTTCCAGGGGGACCACAGCTTTTCAGGTTCAGCCAGCCAGGCCGGTTTAGGCAGGCTGCCGGTGATCGTGGTTTGTAAAGGTTTACGCTCCATAACTCCCTCCTGAGTTAAAATAGACTTCACACCATCGAGTTTTTTAGAGAATGCTCGCTGACGATCCTTAATGATGTCATTCAAGTACAGTGTTACTACTTTCTGCCCTTCTCTCCCAGTCGTATTTCCTCCAACAACGTTTTTGCCCATGACCGTATCTCCTTTCGATTGGAGCGGTCCCGGACCACCTTTTTCAAAACCGAGGTGGCCACATGAATGTCGCTATCCTCGGCGAGTGTGAGTTTTGCCTTCCAGATCAGTGTTTCACCATGATCGGGATATTTTACCAGAATCTCTCGCACCACACGGCGAGCCTTCTTGTAACTGCCATTACTGAAGTGATAGCGAATCTTGTCAAATTCAGGTTGAAGTTCCTGATCGATAGGTAGTGAACTGTTTCGCCCGGTGAACAGCATGTCCATTCCCTCGCTGAAAAGGTGAATCACGGCGAGCATCACTGCCGCCGCGAGCAACGAGCCCAAGGCGGCAAGAAAGAGGTAGAATGAGATGCCATGGAAGAAGTAGACGATGAACCCTGAAAATGCGAACAGCCACGCCCAGATGCGGAGCATCAGCGTGGTATCGAAGTTGGATGGGGTTAAATTTCGCATGGCCACCTGCCGCAGGCCGCCAGATGACAGTTGCACACCCCTCTGGCAGCAGCGGTGATATCAATCATTTAAAAACTATGACGCTCCCCCTGTAAAAAAAAGAGCGGACAACGATAGCCCTTGGTTGAAACGGAACGGATCTGCGTCCGAGGT
>CBFCWR010000479.1:0-1795 GCA_965601575.1 uncultured Desulfofustis sp.
AGTGCTTTTGCTATCTCGACCATCTGTTTTTCGGCGACACTCAGATTGGCAATGAGTGCGTCGGGAGATAAATCGGTCTTCAATTCTGCCAGCAGGCTGGAGGTCTTTTCCCTCATCGCCTTTTTATTCAGCAGGACACCGCTTTTGATCTCGGAGCCGAGAAAGATATTTTCAAAAACGGTCAAAGTCGGAATCAGGTTCAATTCCTGGGGAATCATGCTGATGCCCAATCGCTTCGCTTTCATCGGGTTGGTGATGGATACGGGAGTGCCTCTTAGCTTAATCGTACCGCTGGTGGGCGTGTAGACGCCGCAAATGATTTTTAGAAGGGTCGATTTTCCGGCGCCGTTCTCACCGAGAATACCAAACACCTCGCCTTGTCGAATATCAATGTTGATATCGTTGAGGACCCGCACCCCCGAGAATTCTTTAGTTATCTGCGTTACAGATAATAGTGCATCGCCTTGGGATTCCATGATCTCAGCGCTCGTGGATTTGGCTATTTTTTCATGTCACCGTCAAAGGCAATATCTGAAGGGGCAAAATTGATTGATTTTACGAAGTCTACGGATTCGGCTGCACCAAATTCTCTGTCCATGCCGTTGTCTTCCCATTCCACTGAAAGCGGTCCTCCATAACCGATGGCGTTCAGGTGGCGGATGATTTCTTCAAAATTTACATCGCCATGCCCCAGCGATCTGAAATTCCATCCCCTGCGGAGATCTCCGAAGGGGAGATGGGAGCCAATAATTCCCGTTCGGCCGTCCAGAGTTACTGCGGCATCCTTCATGTGCACGTGATAAATCCGATCCGGAAAGTCACTGATAAACACATGGGATTCGATACCCTGCCAGACGAGATGACTCGGATCAAAATTCAATCCGAGAGTTGGGCGCCGGTTGAAGACCTCGAACAATTTGCAGGTCGTGTAGTAATCGTAGGCAATTTCGGTGGGATGCACCTCAAGGGCAAACTTGATACCTGCCGCATCGAATTCATCAAAAATTGGACTCCACAGATCGACGATCTTCTGATAACCCGCCTCGATCATCTCGTCACTGGTGGGCGGAAAACTGTAAAGATATTTCCAGATCGGTGAGCCAAGAAAACCAGTAACCACATAGCAGCCCATATTCTTGGCCGCTTTCGCGGTATAGATCATTTCCTGGGTTGCCCAGGCACGAATCTCTTCCGGCTTGCCTTTTATCTGATCGGGGGCAAAGGCGTCGAGCCGTTCATCCCAGTCGTCTCCGACACATTGGCCCGCCAGATGAGCTCCGAGGGCATGGCACTGGAGGTCGTATTTTTTTAGAATTGCACGTTTCTCCTCGATGTAACCCATATCGGTGGCACCTTTTTCAGGCACCATATGATCTCCCCAGCAGGCAATCTCAATTCCGTCGTACCCCCATTCAGAAGCTTTTCGGCAAATCTCTTCAAAGGTCAGATCGGCCCACTGGCCGGTAAAAAGCGTTACTGGTCTTGACATGGTATCCTCCAAAAGTTCTTTTGATTACAAGGTATTAAATGTTTTTCAGTCGAGATCGACCCAGGCCGAGTTGTTGTGGGAGCTCTCGACACATTTTTCAATGAATCTCACGCCATTTTCACCTTCCTGGGCTGACGGAAACTCCCGCGTCTCCGGCTCCTCTGTTGCCATGCCCTGTTTCTTGGCCATCAGAGAGGTGATGAAAGAGGTATAAATGTTGGCGAACGCCTCGAAGTAGCCTTCAGGGTGTCCTGAAGGGACGCGTGAGAAATTTTCAGCACGGGGATAGAGGCCGTCGCGACCTCG
>CBFCWR010000480.1:0-1789 GCA_965601575.1 uncultured Desulfofustis sp.
GAAAATTTTTCCGGCCATCGGGCAGGTGATGACGGCTGACGAGTTTCTGGCCCAGTTGGATTGATAACTCCGGGTTACCTCGTCTATGCAGTCAGCCCCCTCCATATCAGTTTTCCGGTAAGCGGTCAGGTCAGCCGACCTGACCGCTTTACTTTTTAAGATCGCTCAGCAATAAAATAGCCATCATGTCTCACTGGTAAATGGAACGTGGTGGTGGGTTAACCACTACTATTTTCATCGACAGTTTCGGGTGACCGACGAAAACTGGGTCTATCGACTACTGCTTCGTATCGACACCAGGGATCGTCTGGTCTGAATCGAAGATACCAATCTTGTGCATGGTCACGCACCTATTCCCATATGGTGACCAGGCTTGAAAAGTACAGGCGACTTATTAGTTTTAAAGTCTGTTTTCACCTTTTAATTGGAGATCTGCTATGGGGTTTAAAGTGATTCAATACGAGAGTCTGCCCGAAGATCTGGAGCAGCGGCTGCACGAGCACTGCGACGTAACCAGGGTTGATTCGCTGAACTTGATGCAGGGAGATGAATTCATGGCCGCCCTGGGAGAAGCTGAGGGATTAATCGGCGTGGGCCAGGCAGTAGGGTCGGAGATTCTCGACCTGGCGCCGAAGGTGCGGGTGGCCTCGACCATCTCCGTCGGCTACGACTATTTCGATGTGGACGAGATGACCAGGCGTGGGGTAATGCTGATGCATACGCCGGATGTGCTGACCGAGACCACGGCTGACATGATATTTACACTGATTCTCTGTGCGGCCCGCCGCGCTGCCGAATTGCACACCATGGTCAAGAACGGCGAGTGGACTTCGGTGGTGGGGCCGGAACACTTCGGCTTCGACGTGCACGGCAAAACACTCGGAATTGTCGGCTTAGGCCGAATCGGTTCGGCCGTCGCCCGCAGGGCCCGCCACGGTTTCAACATGGAGATCCTGTATCACAACAGAAAGGCCAATGCGGGGGCGGAGGCATCCTTCAACGCGAGATTCTGCAGCCTCGATGAGCTTTTATCCGAGTCCGATTTCGTCTGTCTGGTCCTGCCGCTATCCGATCAGACCCGCCAAATAATCGGACCGGCCGAATTTGATAAAATGAAGCCTGAAGCCTTTCTTATCAATGGAGGACGCGGCCCGGTGGTCGATGAGCAGGCGCTGGTGGAGGCGATTCAGAGTGGAAAAATAGGCGGGGCCGGGCTCGACGTATATGAACGCGAGCCGCTTCCGGCGGATTCACCGCTTCTTGAGCTGCCCAATGTCGTGACCCTGCCGCATATCGGTTCCGCCACTCACGAGACCCGGTATGCGATGGCGAAATGTGCGGTTGACAATCTCTTGGGAGCCCTGCAGCACCGCTCCATGCGTAATTGCGTGAACCCGGAAGCTCTGGAATAACAGCCATCTGTTTTAGAGAAGACGATCGTTCATTGCTGGAATCGACAGATTCCTGAGAGGGCTGCCATGAGCACCCCTCAGCGCAACTATCACCAGAACACCGGCGCACGTATTTTGAGAAACGGATCAACAGCTCGTAGAGCTGATTAGTGAAATTCAACACCATTCAACAACGAGGGCCCCATGACTGCAAAACGAATATTTTTTACAGGCGGTTCAGGAAAAGCCGGAAAACATGCGATAGCCTACCTCCTCGACAAAGGCCACCGGGTCATGAATGTCGACCTGGTACCGCTCGATCTCCCCGGGGTGGACAACCTGACTGCCGATATCACCGATTCCGGGCAGATGTTTAATGCGATGAGTTCGTATGCGGG
>CBFCWR010000481.1:0-1787 GCA_965601575.1 uncultured Desulfofustis sp.
TTTCTTCAAGAAAGCCGGTAAAACGGCTCCAGGACTGTTTGTCAGCTTCCTCACGGTAACGATCGGAGCCGAACACAGTAAACGCATGGGGGGCACCGCTGTAGGTCACCATTTCATGGGAGACCTGGGCTTCTTCAAGTTCCACGGCGAGATCAGCAAACTCCTCCATGCTGATGGCTTTGTCAGCAGTGCCGTGAAAAACCTTCACTTTCCCCTTGGTAGCCGAATAATCCTGTCCCTCGGGGGTCTTCAGGCCGCCATGGAAGGAGACGAATCCGTCGATATCCATTCCTGCCCTGGCCATCTCCAGTACCACGGCACCTCCGAAACAATAGCCGAAGGTCACCGTTCCGGGACTATCCCCAGCTACTTTCTGAGCTTCGGCGTAGGCGCTTTTAAAGAGATTTCTCATGCGCTCTCTGTCCTTGTACAAATCGCCCGTCAGAAGCTTTTTGTGTTCGGTCTCCGTGGGCCTGACCCCTTTACCGAACAGATCGACGGCAAAGACATTGTAGCCAAGTTCTGCGAGCATTTCGGCACGCTTCACCTCGTAGTCGGTCAAGCCGTCCCAGTCATGCACCAGAATCAGCAGCGGTTTTCCCTTGCCGGCTTCCTGGTAATAGCCTTCATAGGATTTACCATCCACTTCATATGTCACCGCTTGTGCCATCAGCGTAAATGGGCTCAGCAGAACCAGCATGACGCCCCAGAATATTAATTTCATTGAATAACCCTCCTTTATTATTTGATGAGGCCGTTGTCACAGCCTGAATTAATGTTAGAACAATAGTACCACTTTGTGGTATTTCAAGACTGCCTTTTGGCGTGGGGATTTTTTTCGGATCTCCGGCCAATGATCTATTCCATGACCGAAACGAACGATGGCAGCAGATTGCGGACCAAAGAAAACGGCGTCACAAAGCCTAGACGCTGAATGGATAATTTATGGCCGGATGATGCTCATAGCCGTGCAATTCGAAATCATCCACCGTCACCCAGGTTTCCAGGTCTTCAAGGGTTTGAATATCAGGGTTAATGGTGAGCTTTGGCAACGGGTAGGGGTTTCTCTTCAGCTGGACGTCGCGCATCAGCCCAACCTGGTCTTCGTAAATATGAATGTTGATAATCTTGTGATACGCTTTAGCCGGTTGAAGCCCGGTTATCTGGGCCATCACCATCAGCAACCAGCCCACCTGCACCTGATTGAACGCGTGCCCCAGAGGAAGGTCGTCGGAGCGCTGGTAGGAGGTTAAATATAGTTTACCGTCCAGAATCGAGAAAGTATGCGTGTGCATACAGGGGTTCAGACAGGCTCTGTCACGCTCTCCTGGATTGTAGAAGGTCATGATCTCGCAACGATTATCTTTGCCCTGCTTGAGATCCTCGTAAACATTTCTGAGCTGATCGATTCTTTTGCCTTCCGGGTTTCTCCAATCCCTGCCCTGTGCTCCATAGCAGCGACCCATATCGTCAGTACCTTGGCGAAAGGGGTTTTTCAGCCACTCCTCGTTTTCGTTGGCATTGGCATTCCAGGTGTTGCAGCCGATTTTTCTGAAATCAGCAGCGCTCGTATATCCCCTCAGGTAACCGAGCATTTCACCAATGGCAGGTTTCCACAGCAGTTTCTTGGTTGTCACAACCGGCAGCGTACCGTCGCTGACATCATATTCCAGATCCGCATTGATCACGGTCAAACAGCGCTTGCCGGTACGCTGGTTATCGACCCACACGCCTTCTTCGATCACTCTTCTGCACAAATCCAGATATTGCTTCATACCTTCCTCTGC
>CBFCWR010000482.1:0-1778 GCA_965601575.1 uncultured Desulfofustis sp.
CGTGGCCCAGCTTAACCATGCGACCCGAACCTTCCAGACCTGCCTTAAGAATGCTGGTTTCTCGGATGCTGAGATTAACGGCACATATGACAAAATCAAATCAGAAGTAGTGGCCATGAACCCCGGCAGTTCAAAAGGCTTCTAACTCTCACGAATTAGGATAAAACAGCCCATACGCCCCAGATTCTAAAGAATTGGTTGTCCGGGAGGTGGGTGAAGGTCAGGAAAATGTAAGGCTGTTAGTTTTATAGATGGGCAAAAAAAACGCGGATTTGAGATTTATCTCAAATCCGCGTATCTACTGGCGGAGCGGACGGGACTCGAACCCGCGACCTCCGGCGTGACAGGCCGGCATTCTAACCAACTGAACTACCGCTCCAAACTACGATTATGTGGTGGGCGGAACAGGGCTTGAACCTGTGACCCTCGGCTTGTAAGGCCGATGCTCTCCCAACTGAGCTACCCGCCCGGAAAAGCGTGTGGAGTATTTACCAACTTAACCCTACCCAGTCAAGCAAAATATCATTGCGTAGTGTTGTGCTCTGACAGGGTTATTTCGTTATACACAGAGTTGATTGCACTGTCCTTGAAGAGCGTTTCACCCTCGTCGAGAATGATCGCCTGTTCAAGTACCTCATCCATGTGCTCGACCAGAGTTACGGTCAGCTTTTTCCTTATTTTCATGGGCACATCATTGAGGTTTCTTTCGTTGTCTCTGGGGATCAGCACGTTGCTGATGTTTCCCCTGTTGGCAGCCAGCAGTTTTTCTGTCAGTCCTCCGATGGGCAGCACTCTGCCGCGCAGGGTGATCTCACCGGTCATGGCCAGATGGTGCTTGACCGGCTTCTGGATCAACGCCGAAGTAATCGCCGTGGCGATCGTGATGCCGGCTGAAGGGCCGTCTTTGGGGATGGCCCCTTCAGGAACGTGCACGTGTATATCGAGCTTCTGATAGAAGTCGGATTCAAGGCCGAGCCGCTCTGCCCGTGACCGCACATAACTCAGGGCTGCCTGGGCACTCTCCTGCATGACATCACCGAGCTTGCCGGTGATGATCAGCTTGCCGGAACCGGCCATCAACGTGGTCTCGATCTGCAGCAGGTCGCCGCCGAACTCGGTCCAGGCAAGACCTGTGGATAAGCCGATCTTCCCCTTTTCCTCAGCGAGTCCGAAACGATACTTCGGGGTGCCGAGATATTTGAGCACCGACTGTGCGCTGACGCGATATTTTTTCTCTTTGAGTCCCTTCTTGAGCCGGTCCCTGGCAATTTTACGGCAGACAGAGGCGATATTTCTCTCCAGGTCACGAACGCCAGCTTCTTTGGTGTAGCGCCTGATGATCTCGAGGATGGAACCGTCAGTCAGGGCAATGTCTTTCTCTTCAAAGCCGTTGGCTTCAAGCTGCTTGGGGAGCAGATACCCCTGGGCAATTTTCAGTTTCTCTTCTTCGGTGTAGCCGCTGATCTGGATGATCTCCATACGATCCTGGAGCGGCACCGGTATGCCGTGCAGGTTGTTGGCCGTGGTTATGAAAAACACCTCGGAAAGATCGTAGTCAAGATCGAGGTAGTGATCGTTGAAGGCAATATTCTGTTCAGGGTCGAGTACCTCGAGCAGCGCCGAGGATGGATCGCCGCGAAAATCCATGGACATCTTGTCGACCTCGTCGAGACAGAAAACCGGATTGCAGACCTCGGCCCGCTGCATGGATTGGATTATCTTGCCGGGCAGTGCACCGATATAAGTTCTCCGGTGGCCCCTGATTTCAGCTTCGTCAC
>CBFCWR010000483.1:0-1773 GCA_965601575.1 uncultured Desulfofustis sp.
CAACCCCAGGGATGCTATATTTGCAATCATTCGCATATTTTAAATTTCCTGAGCTTCATCAGCCGGTTGCCGGAAACCACTGAAAAAGGTAGCTCGTAAGCCGGGCGTAATAGTCCAAAAAGAGCATCGCCCCGACCAGCATCAGCATGACACCGGTGAAAATCTCCACCAACCGGATATGTTTACGGAAGCGTTTGAAGGCAGAGAGAAAAGTGTGAAAGAGCATGGCGGAGACCAGAAAGGGGATGCCCAACCCTGCCGAATAGACACTCAGCAGGACGACCCCCTGCCCGACACCTCCACTGGTGCCGGCGGCCAGGGCCAGAATGGCGCCCAGAATCGGACCGATACAGGGAGTCCAGCCTGCGGCAAAGACCACTCCCACCAGGAAGGTACCGAGGAAACCTTTCGGCTTGTTGGGAATTTTCACTCTTTTTTCCCCGAGCAGTACACCGAAGTGGAACAGACCGGTCAGGTGAATGCCGAACAGGAAAATGAGAATCCCGCCGCCCCTCTGCACCCAGCTTAGCCCCTCGCGGAAGTACGACTGAAAGGCGTGTGAAGCCAGTCCGGCGAGAGCTCCCAGAGAGACGAAGACGACGGAAAATCCAAGAATAAAGACCAGGGTGTGGAACAGAACCGTCAAGCGTGCCTTGGCACCTGGATGGGCGTCCTGGAGCTGGCCGAAGGTCAGCCCGGTTATATAGGTGACATAAGAGGGGAGCAGCGGCAGTACGCAGGGGGATGAAAACGAGAGGGCCCCCGCGGAAAACGCGATCCAGAAAGTCAGGTCTGTACTGGTTTCCATAGTTTCACTCCTCAGTTTGACTACTGTCGGATACCGGCAAGGACGGGAATGCGCAGATCAGACTTGAGTTGCCCATTGGCTGGGATGATGACATAGCCGCTGAAGCGCTTTTGACCGGTCCTAGGGGTCAGTTGAACATCAATGATCGCAGTTTGTCCTGCGGGCAGCGTTTCGGCAGGAAGGACCAAAGTCAGATCCGGAGAACTGGTCCGTATCTCACCCAACCGCAGCTCCTTGTCTCCATGATTTTCCAGTGTCAACTTTGTCGTGGCAGTTTTTCCAATCGCGACCTGCCCCAGGTTGATTCGAGATGGCACCACTGATAATGGGACCCGGATATTCCCTTTGATGGACAGCTTCTTGACAGGCTGAACCGGGTCATTGTTGTAGAGAGTAATCGTCTTGGTCACTGCACCACGAAAACGAGTACTATCAAAATTTGCTTTGATTTCGCCGCTCTCACCTGGAGCCAACGTCTTATCCGACAACAACACGGCTGTACAACCGCATGAACTGCGGACCCTGTCAATAATCAGAGGGTCATCACCATCGTTTTTGAACTTAAAAATGTGAGGGACAGTTTGCCCCTGTCTAATTTCTCCAAAATCAAAGACAGGTTGTTCGACGACAAGCTTGGGTGCCGCCCAAACGTTAGTTGCGACCAGACATACGAGCAAAATTAAGCCGTATCGAATTAAGTAAAGCATGTTTTTTCCTTTCTCTATCAGTTGCAAATTCTTAATTATGATGTTAGTTGCTCGTTTGCGCTTTAAATGTGCTCAACAGAAGCAAAGAAACACCAAGTGTGATGCCGGTATCGGCAAGATTAAACGCCGGCCAGTGCCAGTTTCGCCAGTAAAAGTCGAGATAGTCGACAACATAGCCACGCACGACACGATCAAAGCCGTTACCGAGCGCACCGCCCAGAACCAGACTGTAGCCGAGCGCCTCGGCCCTGGGTCGCG
>CBFCWR010000484.1:0-1772 GCA_965601575.1 uncultured Desulfofustis sp.
CTCGCAGTCAAAGATTGCAGGCCCCGCACACGTATCGAAACGGTCACTGAGAAGCGGATAAAATGATGGGTGTTTTCAGTTAATTAGATGATGTAGCTCCGGGGCTATGAATTTCTTCTGGGGCATCGGTGAATAGGGGAATGTGAACAGAGGTCAACCGCCGGTGAGAAATGGAGCGGTGGGCAGCCGCAAGGAACGAGAAAAATACTACACAAGTGTGGTTGGGAGACAAAAGCGATGCAGCACTTGTGTGTCAGATACTATTCAAGTGCGATGGCGGATAGATCGATCTCCAGATCCCGGATTTTGCGGTACAAAGTCGATCGATCAATGCCCAGAAGTCGGGCAGCCTTGGCTTTGTTGCCGCCGCATTTAACCAGTGTCTGGATGATCCTGGCCCCCTCACCTTCGGACTGTTCAGAGCTGTGAGAAGATTCTGGCGGTTGAAAATCTAGTATATCGATGGACTCTGGTGCTGCGGGCAAATCGCTGTCGTCTGGGGAAACTTCCGGCAGGGTCAGATCAAGGGGTAATTCTCTGCTGGTGATGGTAGTGCCCTGGCACAATACCACTGCTCGTTCGATCAGATGCTCGAGTTCCCGGACATTGCCAGGCCAGTGATAGCTGTTCAGCATGGACAGGGCATTGTCCGAGATCCCGTGGAGCTTCTTTTCCATGGCGCTGCTGTATTTTCTTATGAAGTGATCGACCAGAAGCGCGACGTCATCCATGCGTTTTCTGAGCGGCGGCAGGGTCAGATCGATTACCTTGAGCCTGAAATAGAGATCTTCCCGAAAACTCCCGTCCTGCACCTTCTCCTTGAGATCGACGTTGGTGGCCGTAATGATTCTGGTATCGACGACTATTGGTTTGTCGCTGCCCACCGGATAAAAGGTTCGTTCCTGCAGGAATCTGAGCAGCCTGAGTTGGGTCACAGGCGATATTTCTCCAATCTCGTCGAGGAAAAGGGTACCGCCATCGGCCTGAAGCAGGAGACCTTTTCTGTCTTTTTCGGCTCCGGTGAAGGAACCTTTTTTATGTCCGAAGAGTTCACTTTCCAGCAGATTTTCTGGAATTGCGGTGCAGTCCACTTTGATCAACGGACGACTGCTGCGGTACGATTCCCGGTGCAGGGCTTCGGCAGCCAGTTCTTTGCCGGTGCCAGATTCGCCGGTTACCAGGACCGTGGTGTCTACCCGACCGACATTTTCAATCAGGGTGTAAAGAGCCTGCATTGACAAACTGCTGCCCACGAAGCGGTGGAACCTGCTTCTGATGCCACGGGCCGTCCCCGGGGGCTGCGACATGTCCCTGATGACGATGACCGCGCCCTTGAGCGTATCACCGTCCATAACCAGCGGCGACGCACATATACTGAGAATTTTCAAATTGTTGTCGGGAGTGCGGCATTCAAAGCGATGCTCTTTAACCTCGGTTCCGGTGTGCAGTACCCGGAGCAGGTCATCACGCAGGGTGGCGAAGCTCGAGTCCGCTACTTCAGAACCAAGCTTGGAGCCAATGCCCAACCCGGGCAGAAGCTCGCCGAACAAGGTCTCGGCGGCCTCGTTGGTTTTGATGATGTGCTGCTGCTCATCGATGATGACGATTCCATCACCGGCACTCTTGAATACCGCATCCAGAAACAGTCGATATCGCTCTCGTTCCTCTTCGGCCTGCCGGCGGCCAACCTCAAGGAACCTCTGCTGCAAAGCGAGTCGCACGGAACGCAGCAGAGCCTCTTTTTCGACCGGTTTGACAATGTAGTCAAAAGC
>CBFCWR010000485.1:0-1765 GCA_965601575.1 uncultured Desulfofustis sp.
GATAATGATATCCCCCGTGGGTACTGGATTTCTCGGTTCGATCTGCTTGGTGCAGTGGGGGCATTTCATAGTTGTGCTAGCCTGAAGCTGACGCAGGGCGGTAATTATGTTTTTTCCACATTGGCTATGACTGTACTACCAGGAACTGATGAGAAAATCAAAAAAGCCGCTCACTGCTTCTAGAATTTAAACGGAGCTGTCTTTCAGAAACGTCAGGCTAGTTGAAATCGATGAGCTCCAGTATTTCCTTCCAGTTGCTCACCGAGGGCAGGCTGTGCCCAGCCCTGTTCCAGGGCTGCGAGAAGACCAGGGGTTTGAGGCCCGACTCGGCCAGCATCATGCAGGTGGTGAGTCGGTCATCGATGAAATAGAGGATGTCGTGCTCCCTGATATAGCGCTCCTTATCATCATGATCTCCTGAAGAGACGAGTGTGATGCGGGTGGCTTCGGAGCCGCAATAGTGGTTCAGCCAGTCTGAGACCGGACCTATTTCAGGACGGGCGGTGATGATCGTCACCGGGGCGTGCCGGCTGAGTTGTTTCAGGGAGTCGACGGCTCCGTTGATGGGTTTGAGTCCGGTACCGATCGAATCCTGCAGAATATCCTCGAAAATCATCTCGATGGTGGAACGAGGCATGTTGAGGCATTGCTCCACCTGAAAGCTGCTGATCTGCTCGAGGGTCAGATCGCAATGTCCATATTTGGTGCAGGCCAGTCTTATAAATGCCTCCCCGATGTCGGCGATGACTCCGTCGAAATCAAAGCCGATCTGGCCGGGGGCTATTTTCGGCGCGGGGCTGGACATCTCCATCTATTGTGTGACGATGGTGCTGTCCTCGATCAGGACCACGTACTTGTAGCCGGCGCCAAAATCCTTGTCGGCGGCTACCACCCCTTCGATGGTGATCACATTCGGCCCGCTGAGCTGCTCGCTGGTGGTGACCACCAGATCGTGGGTGTTCTGCATCGGGTCACCCGAGCCGTCCTGTAGATGCAGCCAGTTGCGCCCCATGATGTTGGCGTTGAACTTTACCACCTGCCCTCTGACCCGGACCTTCTGACCATCAAGATCCTTGGCCTGTTCAAAAATCTCTGCCACAGTGAAACTGTTTTCCCCCTCGGCCTTTTCAACCTCCGTTTCGGTGAAGGGGACCACGGCGCCCATGCTGCCGGAACTGCCCTGCTGAGGTTCAACCGGGGCTGCCCCGCCGCTGCTGGCCTGGCGTTCAGCTTCCACCGCTGCGGCAAAGGAGTCCTCAGTTGAAGCTGCCGGCGCTGCCGGTCGACCATGGGGGCTCATCGATGCCGCACCGACCAGGCCTGGTGAAAAAATAATCGACGCGAAGGTGCGATTGAATGAATTGGAGCGAAAATCCTTCATTTCCATCCCCTCAACCACTGACACCTTATCACCTTTGCTCACCTCGGATTGGGGAATCGCGACCCAGACCTGCTGGTCGCCGGTATCCAGGTTCATATAGGTATAGCCGGAGGCGTCCATGGTCTCCAGGACGGTGCCGGAAAGCTCGGCAGCCGTCACCTGCTGCGCAGTTGCAAAAATCAGGGTAAGCGCCAGGAATAGAAAGCTGAATCGACGGTTGATAACGCGGGATATGGTGTATGGGGCCATGGAACATCTCCTTGACATGAGTGGTCAGTTAAAACGGTACAGCGACTTCTCAAATAGTTGAGCAACGATAAATCAATCAGGTGGTTTTGCAAGCAGTTTGCGCAAATACTCATCCAGCCGTGAAGCCCATAGGCG
>CBFCWR010000486.1:0-1758 GCA_965601575.1 uncultured Desulfofustis sp.
CTCGGCGCCCCTCATCGAAAGCCCCCAATTCACCACACCGAGGTAGTCCGAGTCCGTGGTCTCAACGACATACCCATATGAATCTTGTGATGGGTGCGTTGACCGGCGCGCGGCCAAGGGATGATGGGGGAGGGTCAATCCACCGGTCTCAATGCCATAAGACCCCGAAATTGATCGGAAGTGGTGGGCCCGCCAGGGCGCGAACCAGGGGCCTCGGACAGGGGCAGGTTGCGAGCCAGCATAATCCTCGTCTTGTTGACGGTTATCACTAAAGGCTAGAAGCCTATTCTAAACTGCGTACTCGGCGGATGATCTGCAGGGCCATAATCTGTATCCAGACTGTACTCGTTGCCTCTTGCTTCCATCTCTTCGTAGACTGAGTCGTAGCCAAACTGAATTCGGCTCTCCTGCTTCTGTTTTTCCGGTCGCCATTCGTTCTCATATGTCGGAGGCTTTCGCCATCCACTGGTACTGCTGTAAATCTCATTTGTCTGCAGATCATCATAGGCCGGCGAAAGATCGAGCTGTGTGGCATTCTCAGCCAGTACGATGAGCGAAAATGACATTACTGACAGCCCGATCAACCACCGGCTGCTGATGCGTGCACCGGTTGCTGTATCCATCGCCAGGATCATTGTTTTGAATCCTTACGCCAGTTTAAGGACTGGAACCAGTGTTTGTGGGTCGCGGAGAGCCACATATCAGCCTGCCGGGCTGTCACCCAGGCATTGAGGAAATTAAGCCACTCCTGCTCTCCTTTTTTGATACCAAATCCCGCCTTGTAGGTCAGGATCGGTTTTGCCAGTGGTAAATCAACTTTATCAGGGTGTTGCAACGCCAGGAATTCAGGTTGTGGCATGGAGGCCAGCCAGCCGTGGGCCTCGCCGTTCAGAACAGCCTGCCCGGCTTCTTTCGCCGTATTAAAGTCTTTAATGGAGCTCTTGTTGAACAAACGTGGTGCGAGTTCGTTGGCAGCCGTCTTTGAAACTACCGCTATCGTTATAGTTTCCTGATTAAGTTCCTCCAGCTGTTTGATGTCGCGGGTCTTACCGGTATTGGTCACCAGCGTGATGCCCGAATCAGCATAGGGCCGGGAGAAGTTGATCTTCAGCGCGCGCTCCGGGGTGATCGCCATCCCTCCGGAAATAATATCGATTTCTCCTTTCATTACAGCGGGGATAATATCCTCCCAGATATAAATCCTGTATTCAGGTTTGACGCCCATATCCTCAGCAAGTTTGTTAGCCACATCAATCTCAAAACCCGAGAGTCCACCCGCTTCGCCCTTGATTGTCCATGGCGTAAACAGCGACACGCCCACGCGCACTGTGCCCCTTTCCAGAATATCCTCGAAAACATCAGCCTGGGCATTGACTGCGACAAGTGTCAGAGAGGCAACGAGCAGCCGTAATATACTTTTTACTGTGGTAAACATATTCAGATCTCACGGTGATTGAAGATTTGGTTGATCCAGACTATCTGTTCTGCTGATTCATGGCTCGAAAAACACAGGGTGTTCCCTGCATATTCCATACTGGATCAATCTGGTCCGGGATGGAAATTCAGTACAGTCGATCTTGCTGGCAGGGACCAAAGTATGGTGCAGGCCAATGAACTGGCACAGTATACCGGAACACACGATGCAGCATTCTGGGCAAACACCTTCGGATACGTGATGCCTGGAAAAACGCAACGATTCAAGATTGCCGTCTTTTTACTGCTCTTATGATCCAATGGTCTTGGCATTGTATGAAGGCA
>CBFCWR010000487.1:0-1740 GCA_965601575.1 uncultured Desulfofustis sp.
GAGCTGAACGAGCTGTTCGGGACTGATTTCCAGATAGCCGGCGATCTGGTTGACAGCCAAATGACGGAGAACTTCCACCGCGTTGCCCTTTATCTCCTTCACACGTCTTTGCAGTAGAGCGAATTGTTCACTGTCGAGATATTCGGCCATCTCCTGCTCAAACATGTCGAGGACAGGGTTCAGATGGTGTCTCAGGTGAAGCCGGTTGAAAAGAGTAGACCAATGAGAATACTGATAACCACAGTCCGTGTCATGGGAATCCTGTATTTCTATGTTCCGAGGTGGCGGCGTTGACTGAGTGGCTCCGGACACGGCTGAAGACTCAATTGACTTGTTATATACACCAGCACGAAAAACATCAAGGAGCCAGAGCAGGCTGAACAATAAGGGGATAGATAGCGCCTTGTCGTATACGAGCTTATCTGTTAATGAACAGGTTCAAGTTGACTGCAGCCTCTTTTCAGGATGGCTGACCAGAAAGATTCTTCATGGAGTGAGAGATGCGTAAAGTTGGCTTTGTCGGATGGAGGGGAATGGTGGGTTCGGTGCTCATGAACCGAATGCGTGAGGAAGGTGATTTCGGCCATTTCGAATCGCATTTTTTTACCACATCCCAGGCGGGAGAACCCGGACCGGATGTCGGCCACGGAGTTGCCCCGCTCAAGGATGCCACCAGTATCAGCCTGCTTGCAGAAATGGATGTCATCATTTCCTGCCAGGGAAGCGGCTATACCGAGAAAGTGTTTTCAGAATTAAAATCTTCCTGGAATGGCTACTGGATCGATGCAGCCTCCAAGCTGCGCATGGAGGATGACGCCATCATCGTGCTAGACCCGGTGAACAGATCGGTCATCGACCAGGGTCTGGCCCGCGGCATTAAAAACTATATAGGCGGCAATTGTACGGTATCCCTGATGATGATGGCCCTGGGCGGTCTATTCGAAAGAGACCTTATCGAATGGATCAGTTCGATGACCTACCAGGCGGCGAGCGGGGCCGGCGCAAAAAATATGCGGGAGCTTATTTCTCAAATGGGAGCGCTCGAGGATGAAGTGGCCGCATTGCTGGACGATCCCTCTTCGGCGATTCTTGATATCGACCACAGGATCACTGCCAAGATGCGCGACGGTTCCCTTCCTCTTGACAATTGGGGAGTCCCCCTGGCGGCGAGCCTTATTCCGTGGATTGATGTGCCCGTGAAAAACGGCCAGAGTAAAGAGGAATGGAAAGGCGTTTCCGAAACCAATAAAATTCTCGGCAGAAGCGGTACCGACATCATCCCCGTGGATGGACTCTGCGTACGTATTGGCACCATGCGCTGCCACTCCCAGGCATTCACCATTAAATTGCGCGAAGATATGCCCATCGATGAGATCGAGCAGATCATCGCCGGCCACAACGACTGGGTCAAGGTGGTTGCCAACGATCGCCGTATCAGCACCGAGGAACTCACCCCCACCAAGGTTACCGGTACCCTCGATATACCTGTCGGACGAATTCGCAAACTCAACATGGGGCCGGGTTATCTGACCGCGTTCACGGTTGGTGACCAGCTGCTCTGGGGGGCGGCCGAACCACTCAGGAGAATAGTGAGGATCATCCTCGATTATCTCGACTAGCGGTTACCTTCTGAATCGTCAAACTGTGTATTGATTATTGCCTGGGGCTGCATTGCGAAGGCCCAACGGAGCGGTGAAAACGCTTACCGACCGCTCGAGGCCGCCTTGGCGGCCGACATCC
>CBFCWR010000488.1:0-1725 GCA_965601575.1 uncultured Desulfofustis sp.
ATGTGGTGATGCCAACAAAAACGGCGCGTGGTTGGAGCCGAAGACACCAGGGCTGCGCAGCTCGATCTTCCGGACCAGCGGGTCTTTGCGAAACCGTTTCTGCAGGAAGCTGCGCACGGCTTTTCTGTCCCAGCCGCGGGGATGGACGAAATCGCAATAGAGCGACAAGTCACCTTCGGAAAAGCGGTTCTTAAGATCGGCCGCCTCGGGGCTGCAGACCGGCATGTTGAAAATCGCCAGGTTCAGGTAGCTAATCGCCTGCCAGTGCGTGCGTACAAATTCGAGGGTCAGCAGCGCCTCGCTTTCCGTTTCAGCGGGCGTTCCGAACAGCAGATAGACATAGGCCCCGATGCCGGCCCGCTGAAGATTGCCGAGGATACGGGAGGCGCGCCCAAGATCGATCCCTTTGTTGAGCTGTTCAAGCACGTTCGCTGAACCCGACTCCAATCCCAGCTTGAGCATCACGCAACCTGCCCGCATCAGGGCGACACAAAAGTCGAAATCCTCGAGCTCCTTCTCAAAACGGGCGAATCCATACCAGGGTATTTTCAGCCTGTTCTCAGCCAATTGTCTGAGTAAGGCGGGACTTATTGCGTTATCGAGTAAATGAACAAGTACCGGCTTATGCGTGTGGATGAGCTGATTTATTTCAGCGACTGCCTCTCTGGCCGGTTTTGTTTCATAGCAGGAACCTTCAGCAAAATCCGGACAGAACTGGCACTTTTGCCAGTAACAGCCATGGGACGCGGCATATGGGAGCACGCCGCCAGGGGCGAGGTAATCAGCTAAACTCAAGTCTTTGTAGCTGAATCGTCCCAGGCCGGAGCGGGATCCGCTGCCGAAGAGTTCCAGAAGTTGGTCTTCCCCGCAGCCGGCAAGGCAATGATCAATGAGGCCCCGGAACGGATTTTTCCAGGCAGGGCTGCTCATCCAGGAGGTGATCAGCCCACCTCCGGCGATTATTTTTATTTCCGGAAAGTGATGCCGAATAAACCCGGCCACCGCAAACCCGGTGAGCGCCTGGCTGAGATAGGACAGAGACAGGCCAACATACTCGACTTGATGGGCGGCCAACGCCTCTTCCAAGAGCGGTTTGAAACAGCTATGAAAATGATTGGTTTCAAATTCTTCGGCGCTGGCCAGCAGATCTGAACTGCGCAAAGGCGTTCTGGCGGAGTCGTCGTAGTTAGCCAGAGTAATTTTGCAGCCGTTTTTTCTGCCAGCCAGGTCCAGCACCCGGCCTAAATCGCGTACCGCTCGCTGATAACGGTCAAAGGAGCGGTAAAGCCCGGGTAACCTCAGCTGGGTGACATTTTTCTGTCGGTCCCTGCTGGCTCTTTTGCTCCAGCGGTCATTGGCCTCGATTTCGTGTTCAAACTGGGCGAGCAGACAGGGCAGGTTGAGATCGAGCACACCGCACGCTATGCCGTGATCGCCAAGGCTGCCGGCCAGCCGGGCAATACCCGCGGGTGGTTCCGATGGCTTGGCGACCGGCGGATTGATAAAAAGAATTTTTGGGGCCGAAGTCATAGCCTGTGTGCTGCCATTTAGTGTTCTATTGTCTGCGCCGAGTGGAGCACAAGAGCCTACCAGCAGAAGTATCAAATCTCAAGGACTGCTCAATTCACCGTTGCACAAATCACCGGTTATAGTAAAAATATCCTCACCGCCAATTCAGAAAAGGAGAGTGATCATGAGTGACTGCCTGTTCTGCAAAATCATAGC
>CBFCWR010000489.1:0-1682 GCA_965601575.1 uncultured Desulfofustis sp.
TCATCTGCGGTTTCGGGTGCTGCATAAGATGACAGTCCCGGCACGGACGCAGTTTCTTCAAGATCGGCGGAGCTGCCGAACGCTTCAGTAACCAGAGATATATGCTCAGACAGAAGGTAATGATTGTTGGCGGCAACCATGTCGATTTCCTCAGCATGGCAGGGACCGCAAATTTCAGCAGCCTGATCCGGATGGGCGGGGGAGGCGAGAACAGGTTCGTGCCCTTCCGGGTATCCAGTTGCATCTTCCGTGGGCAGATGGCAGCTCAGACAGTCCTGACGGTGCGCTTGATCAAGTTCAATTTGATGGCAGCTCAAACACTGAAGGCTATGCTCGTTGAAGCCGGTCGTCGACGTATCTGCCTGGTCGCGGCAACTTGTCAGGGTGCAGACAAGCAGGGGAAAGAGGCAGAAAAGGAGGTAAATTGGATTAATCGATACGCCTCCAGCCATCAGTTCATCCAGAGAAGTCTGACAACCCTTTTTCCAGATCCAGGTAGGCGACGATGAATTGAACCACGGCACCATAGAAATCTGCAGCACTGTTGGTGCTGATTTCCGGACCGAGCTTCTCGAGAAAGGGAACCAGGTAGTCGACAACGAGCTGCTGCTGGACGGCTGCGGTCTGTTCTCCTTCCTTTTCCATTTCTACCAGAGTACCAAGCATATCGAACATGACCACCAGGGAATCCTCAGGTTCCTTGACATCGCTGTCCTTGACGACGTGCGTCGCTGAGAATATCTCCCTGATCTGCACCAGGGTCTCTCCGTAGTTTCGGCCGTCGAAATAGTGGGAGGCCATGAGATTGACCAGTTGTTCACCAAACGGATCGACGAAAAGCGTATAGTATTCATCCTGGATGGCCTCGAGACTCTTATCGTTGAGCTGGCGGGAAAGATCTCTCACCGCCTTGTCAAGCAGCGGTGATATCTGCTCCTTGGAGAGTGCTGAAAATGTTCCGCGCCATCTGCTCAGGAGCTCGGCATCGGGTTTATCGATGAAGAATGACTTGATCAGATCAATCAGGCGGAGCCTGATAATAAGAATTTCCCTTTCCGTGGTGTCCATGATGTTATTGATCTTCCAGTAATTTGAGAACCCGGCAATCTTCGCAATAGTTCAGGTGCTCGGGGGGATTTTGCTGTTTCTTGGCCAAGATTGCCATTACCTTCTCGAAGCTCTTCCTGGTGCCGAACACTTTGCCGCAGCCTTCACAGGCCATGGGTTCCGCCCTGGAAACCTCGACAGGGGTGAAAAATGTATCCTCAAGAATAGCTCCGCCAGTGTGGGAAAGCGCCTCTTCCGGGCAGGCTTCGACGCAGCTCCGACAGACTATGCAGAGGCTGCCGTTCCAGCACAGGCTGAGCGATTCTGAATCGGCCGACAACGATTCTATCTTACAGCTGTTGAGGCACGCCAGACACTGGGTGCAGCGCTCGTCATCACAGATGATGGTGCCAATGAATCGGACCTCGTTTTCCTTTATCTTAAGATCGGTTTCAGACAAGCCGGAAAAATGACGGAGAATGGAACTCAGCTTCTGACGTCTATTGATGAAATTGAGGTCGCGATATGGTGCAGATGAGGCTTCGACTGGATTCTGCTCCGCTACATGTGAGTTAAGCTCGTGAGGAGAGCAGATTGTTACTAGCTCCGCCGAGCCGATGGACTGCTCACAAATA
>CBFCWR010000490.1:0-1648 GCA_965601575.1 uncultured Desulfofustis sp.
CTGTAGAGCTTGTAATGCTGAGTCTGCTCATAATGTATGAAACGAGCGGGCGAGTGATCAAAGCTGTAAATCTTTGCCCCTTCACAGGCAAGCAGAATTGGCGAATGGGTCGCTATTATGAACTGAGCATGGCCTGCGTTGCCGCACTCTCCCAACAGATCCAGCAGCTCCAGTTGGCTTTTGGGTGACAGCGCCGTCTCGGGCTCATCGAGCAGGTAAATCCCCTTGATCTGGTAGCGGGCGCGGAAATAAGACATCATCGATTGACCATGTGACTGGGTGACCAGTGATTTCCCGCCGAAATACTTAAACTGGCCGGGGTCCGTCGCCGCCCACTCATCGAGGAGCCGTTTAAAATCCCTGAATGTCTCCGATCCGAAAAAGGCTCCCGGCACTGAACCGTTCGTCCATTTCAGAGACAGGCAATTGTGCAGCTTCTTCTCGTACCGGTTCACTTCATAGCGCATGCCGTGGGCAAAACTCCAGATGTGAATGCCCGCTCCCCGTGTAATCGCCTCCAGAAGGGTTGATTTGCCCGAGCCATTCTCACCGGCAAACAAGGTCACGGGAGTTTCAAAAATAATCTCTTTTGTTGTATTTAAGATATCCAGGGTGAAAGGATAGTGATCTCTGGTGGGATATTTTTCATGCAGAAGCTCAACGCCTTGTAAATGAATGGTCATGAACTGCCTATCCTCCCGCGTTATCGATTCGTTCAGGCACGATGATTTTTTCTTGTCGGTTGCTTTGACGATGCATCTGCTCTGGTATCCTTGATTAATGTCTTGGCTGATTGATGCAACATATATAAATTGTCGAGAAAAATAGAGAGGAATTCGAATAAAAAATGAAACAGACCTGGAGGTGGTTTGGTCCGCCGGACAGAACATCGATAGACGACATTCTGCAGGCCGGCGCAACCGGCATCGTCTCGGCATTGCACCATATCGAGCCGGGAGGGGTGTGGAGCGCCGCAGAAATCAAAAAGCGCAAAGCTCAGATTGGCACGACGGTGGACGGTACTCCCTCTGGCCTGAAATGGGAAGTTGCCGAAAGTTTACCGGTTTCGGAAGACATCAAAAAACAGACCGGAGATTTTCGAAAGCATATCGATAATTATAAGCTCAGCCTGCACAACCTTGCCGGCCAGGGTATTGACGTGGTCTGTTACAATTTCATGCCGGTCCTGGATTGGACCAGGACCGATCTGAAATGGCGCATGGCCCATGGCGGAACGACGATGCGTTTTGACCTGGTCGATTTTGCCGCTTTCGATATCCATATCCTGCAACGGTGGGGAGCCGAAGGTGATTTTGCTCCAGAGATCCTTGAGTGTGCAGCCCAGCGCTACAGCGAGATGAGTGATGAGACGAAACGATCCATCACCAACAGTATTGCCTGTGGCCTGCCCGGCTCCGGGGAGTCGTTGACGCGTGACGATATCCATCGCCATCTGTCCGAGTATAAAAAGATATCTCCGGCACGGCTTCGCCGTCATTTCATGGATTTTCTGGAGGCGGTCATACCCACTGCTGAAAAACTGGGGATGCGTGTGTGCTGCCACCCGGATGATCCGCCCTTTCCACTTCTGGGGCTGCCTCGTATCGTCTCCACCGAGGAAGATTATCGTAAAATCCTCGATGGCGTG
>CBFCWR010000491.1:0-1647 GCA_965601575.1 uncultured Desulfofustis sp.
CTCGCATGCCTTGATTTTGAACGAAAATCTTAGTTTTGCAAAAGGCTCGACTGACAGTACAAAGGCCGGCACCCTCAAAAGGGGCCGGCCTTTTGTTATTCCAATGGTTTAGCTTTTCAGCGCTTCAGCGATCGAATCGCAGACATAATCGATATTACCGGTGGTCAGGCCGGCAACGTTGATGCGGCCGCCGCCGACCACGTAAATGGATTTGTGCGCTTTCAGCCAGGCCACCGTCCCATCCGACAGGCCGCTGAAGGAAAACATGCCGCGTTGCTTTTCGATATAGGAGAAATCCTCATCGATGCCTCGTTCAGCCAGGCCTTTGACCAGGGCGGAGCGCATGGTTTTAATCCTGCTGCACATCCCTTCCAGTTCACTGCGCCATCCCTGTTCGAGCTCCTTGTTGGACAACACGGTTTTTACGATCAATCCGCCATGGGCAGGAGGATTGGAGTAGCAGACCCGGACGGTGATATCAAGATGGCTTTTGGCCACCGCTGCTTCCTGTCCGCTCGGGCTGACCACCGTGATCGCCCCGGTGCGCTCATTGTAGAGGCCGAAATTTTTTGAAAAGGAACTGGCCACAAAGAAATCCGAACCGGCCGAAGCAAAGGCGTCGACGCTGCTCCGATCACCATCGACACTGTCGCCGAATCCCTGATAGGCAAAATCGAGAAAACCTATCCAGCCTTTTTCTGCTGCCAGGGCTGCGACCTCACCCCACTGAGCGGGCTCCAGGTCGACTCCAGTGGGATTGTGGCAGCAGCCGTGCAGCAGGACCACATCGCCGGCCGGCACCTGGGCCAGGGCGGAAATGAACTCGCCGTAGCTCAGCCCCTTGGTATCACTGTTGTAGTAGGGGTAGTCCTTCAGCTGGAATCCGGCAGCACCGAAAATGCCGTGGTGATTTGCCCAGGTGGGGGAGCTGATCCACATGGTGGCGCCCGGATTGAATTTCTGAATAAGCTCGCCGCCGATGCGCAGAGCTCCGGTTCCGCCGGGAGCGTGCGCGGTTGCGGCTCGTCCAGAGGCAATCACCTCGCTGTCTTCTCCGAACATCAGCCGCTGAACGCAGGCCGTGTAGAGCGGATCGCCTGAGATGGGCAGGTAACTCTTGGTCTGCTCCTCATCCAACAGGAGCCGTTCGGCTTGCTTGACGCTATCGAGTATCGGGGTTATGCCCTGATCATTTTTATAGACGCCGGCTCCCAGATTGACTTTGTTGGGGTTGGTATCCTGTTTAAAAGCTGCAGTAAGACCGAAAATGGCGTCGGGTGCCGCCGCCTCGATAGATTTCCACATAGATCCCTCGTTGTCTGATTGATGACTGGTAAATTGCAAACATAAGTACTCGGGTAAAGCAATGTCAACCTTAACTTGGGGGGTAAGCTGTGGCGCGGCGGGGGGCGCAATTCAATTGCGTCCCCATGGTATGCGAGTATTATTACAAGAGCAAGGAGTGATTTGATGCAGCGATGGCATGCCTGCGACTGACCGAACGCTCTCGAACCGTAGAGGGGACAAAATTACTTTCGCACCTTCCCATCTTGCTGAGCGGTATTTAAAGTTGGCGACGTTATAGATATACATCTCCCACATTGATGAATTGGTCCACCGTGCTGCCAGTTGCACCCCACAGCAGTC
>CBFCWR010000492.1:0-1639 GCA_965601575.1 uncultured Desulfofustis sp.
GAATTGCCAGTGCATTTCTTCTGGTCTGGCGAACCTCCATGGGCACCTGATAGGTAGCGCCACCGACACGCCTCGACTTGACCTCAACCCGGGGCCTGACATTCTCCATGGCCTGCTCGAACACCACCATCGGCTCCTCGTCGGGAACCCTTTGGTCAATCAGGTCCATGGCATCATAGAAGATGCGCCTGGCCAGACTTTTTTTGCCGCGCTGCATCAATCCGTTGGTGAATTTCGACACCAGCACGTTGTTGTAACGCGGATCCGGAATGACTACCCTTTTATCTGCACCTTTTCTACGGGACATAATTCAACTCTCCACTCCTCATCAGGAAGGCTTCTTGGCACCATATTTGGACCGTCCTTGACGACGATCGGAGACGCCCAGCGTGTCGAGCGTGCCTCGGACAATATGGTAGCGGACACCAGGAAGGTCTTTCACCCTCCCGCCCCTGATCAGAACAACCGAGTGCTCCTGCAGGTTGTGGCCGATACCCGGGATGTAGGAAGTAACCTCAATACCGTTTGTCAATCTTACCCTGGCGACCTTTCTCAATGCAGAGTTCGGTTTTTTCGGTGTTGTGGTATAGACCCTGACACACACGCCCCTTTTCTGAGGAGATCCTTTCAGCGCAGGCGTATTGGTCTTTTTGGCAATCTTTTTCCTGCCCTGGCGTACCAGTTGATTAATCGTTGGCATTGTGTTTACTGCTCCTTCTCTAATGTCGGATAAAATATCTCTCAATGCGCCGCCGCGCCAATACGACAAATCTGGTGCGGCATAACAGGGAATATTTACAACACAGCTATTTTAGTGTCAAGCCAAAAATACTCGTGGCTTTACTTATTCTGCCATATCCTGATTGATTCCGGTACCGGCTGAAATGAGCCGTCCCATGATCACATTCTCCTTGAGCCCTTTCAGTTCATCCATCTTACCTGCCATGGCGGCATTGGTGAGAACCTTGGTAGTCTCCTGGAACGAGGCCGCCGAGATAAAGCTCTCGGTGGACAGCGAGGCCTTGGTAACACCGAGCAACAGTGGCTCGGCCGCCGGCGGTTTGGGCGCCTCGGCCAACGTTCCGCCCTCCGCCATGAACTCACTGCGATCGGCCATCAGCCGGTCGCGTTCATCCTCGAAGACCCACCACTCAACCTGCTCGCCAATCATGAACTTGGAATCACCTGAAGCGGTGATCATGACCCGGCGCAACATCTGGCGTACAATAACCTCTATATGCTTATCGTTGATCTTGACACCCTGCAGTCGATAGACCTCCTGGATCTCATTCACCAGGAACTTGGCCAGTTCCTTGACGCCAAGTACGCTGAGGATATCGTTGGGCACGATGGTACCTTCCATCAACCGTTCGCCGGCCTGCACATAATCACCCTCATGGACAATGATATGCTTTGATTTGGGCACCAGGTATTCCTGCGGTTCGCCATACTCAGGCGTAACGATGACACGGCGCTTGCCTTTGAGTTCCTTGCCGAAGCTGACCCGGCCGTCGATCTCCGAGATAATTGCCGGCTCCTTGGGCTTGCGCACTTCGAAGAGTTCGGCGACCCGGGGGAGACCGCCGGTGATGTCTTTTGTTTTGGAAGTCTCGCGCGGAATCTTGCCGACGATGGTACC
>CBFCWR010000493.1:0-1636 GCA_965601575.1 uncultured Desulfofustis sp.
CCACCTCGGCCCTGGATCCGGAAATGATCAAAGAGGTGCTCGACGTCATGGTGGATCTCGCCAAGCAGGGTATGACCATGATCGTAGTCACCCATGAGATGGGCTTTGCCAAGGAAGTCGCAGACCGGGTCATTTTCATGGATTTCGGGGAGATCGTCGAAGAGAACGAACCGTTCGAATTTTTCGACAACCCGAAACATGAAAGAACGAAGCTTTTCCTTTCCCAGATCCTATAAAAAAATCAGGGGACACAATTAAGTTGTGTCCCCTGAGTGCAGTGATTCTAGTTTTTTGGAATTCTCTTTCAGGGAAATTTCTTGAACAGGGCGGGGACCACCGCAATCCACTCGAACGGTTCGTCGAAGCGGATGGCCAATCCTTTCTCATCGCTGCGGATGATGTAGCCGCTGAGGTTGTTGATCTCCATCTCGCTGTGTCTGCCTTCGAGTACGATCTGAATATCGCACTCTCCGGTCAGGTCTTCTGAGTCGTGGAGTTCCATGTAGAGGCTGAGCAGACTGATGTCCCGGATCACCCCGGTGAATTCCCTGCCGCCGTCCTGCAGCTGGCAATAGGCCCGGGGGGTAAAAGGCAGTCTAATCAATTTACGTCTATCATCACTTGTGGCCATCCATATCCTCCACTAACAAAATACCACTCTGAACTTTTTCAGGGTCCGAGATCTTAGTGTTGCAGCAAATCCTAACCTTGGAATACCACCCCGGTCTCCGGTGCGGATTCTCAGGGCTCCGATCGCGGCCCCAATCGAAAGCTCCGAAATGAAAACTAACATCATATTTTCACAACGAAAAGCTGCGTGCGATTTCGATCACACATATACAACCTTTACTGGCTGGTGACAACGATGAATTGTACCACAAGCCAGAAGCTTTTTTCTCCGGCTTCACCACTCTAATGGCTCGGCGGCGAGCGCAGCATATGAGAACTTCGATCGAGCACTCGCAGTGCTCACCATTGAGTTCTCACACCGGACTGCCCGCCCGGGTTAGGGCCGGTGAGTTATGCGTAGATTATTCCTGCAGCCATTTCCAGGCCGGAATTATATCAGTAAACACCTTATAATTCAGCCCCCTGATCATGGCCACCGAGCCGATGTCATTGGCGTGCTCAACGCGCTCTTCACGGTCGGGTACGACGTGGGCGATTTTATCGCCCAGTTGATCCTTGAGATCGACAATCGCGGACACCACATCGATTACCCGGTACATGTCCATTTGTGATGATTCCAGCGATGTCTGTCTGAGATCGAAGAGCAGGTTGCAGCCCGTGCTGTTGGAAGAAATGATCCGCAACTGGGCAAGCAGATTAAGAAGTACGTCTCGGTGCAGCGCCCCGGAGACTGTACCGGTGATGATTTTGCGCTCCTCGTCAATGTCAAAACGAACATCCATGGCTCGTGAGGATATCTTGCCTGACAAAATTATTGTGTTTTAAGCTGGTGACGAATTGCACTCGTTTTCAACACGTGACTATGCCCAGCTGTTTTTAATACTACAATAATACCGTAAAGAAATCCTAGATCAAATAGTGAGAGACGTTGTGGCGGCAGTTGAAAATAGTCCTGGTGATACGCTTAAAATGAAACTTACTATATCATTGGACTTAAACCCGGGGG
>CBFCWR010000494.1:0-1634 GCA_965601575.1 uncultured Desulfofustis sp.
TCGTCCAGAAGAATTAAATCACACTCAAATGATCTGATCACCTCATCAACCACCAGATGGCGGTTCCTGCCGGTGGCAACGACAGTACCTTTAAGCCTTGAGGAGAGCAGAACAGGTTCGTCTCCTGCCTGTTCTGCTGACATAAAGATTTCAGAACCGTCCGAAACGATGTTAACCGGTCCCTTCACTGTTCCCCGATAGCCTCGGCTGACGATTGCCACCTTGAATCCCCGGGCAGCCAGAAAGTGAGCCAAATAAATTACCATCGGGGTTTTGCCGGTTCCGCCCATGGTTAAGTTGCCGACTGAAATCACGGGTACATCAAAGTCATGGCTGGCAAGAAGCTGTTTTCTGTAAAGCAGGGCGCGCAACTTCATCGCGGAACTGTACAGCGGGCTGAGCGGTCTTCCCAGAAAGTAGAGTGAGGTGAGGTAATTCGGGTTCATATGAAAACGCAGAGATTCTCGTGATGTTGAGGTATTAGGCAGGATTGATGAATGACATCTTCCCGTCACATTTATAGTAGTAGATGTCGGGGAAAGCAAACAATTCAGTCGTGTGGTGCCCGTGTTTCAGTTGTGTGGTACTTGTGGAGATCGAATTCCTACGTTATTAGATGCTTTCTGTTTTGCAAAAAAATGAGGAAATGACTAATATCACCAGGTGTTGGTTTTTACCAGCGCTCCCATTGTATGGATAATTGGGTGTGAAAGAAGTTTAAACAAAAATTTCATTAGGGAGGAATTCATGAAATTGAACGTGAGCAGAAAATTAATTGCTGCCGCTGCGGGCCTGATGTTCGCCGCTGCCATTCCGGCTGCTGTTGTAGCTGAAGATACCATTAAACTTGGTGTTATCGGCCCCCATAGCGGCGATCTGGCTTCCTACGGTCTGCCCAGCGTCAACGCTGCCAAGATTTTAACAGAACAAATCAATGCAGCAGGCGGTATCAATGGCAAAAAGATCGAACTTCTCGTCGAAGATACGGTTTGTGACGCCAAGACGGCTACCGACGTTGCCACCAAGCTCGTCTCAGGCGGTGCCCAGATTGTTCTGGGCGGTATTTGTTCCGGTTCCACCAAGGCGGCGCTGCCCATCTATCAAAATGCGGGCATTTTGGTCATGTCTCCTTCAGCCACCAATCCGGCTCTTACCCAGAGCGGCGATTACAACAACTTTTTCCGGACCATTGCACCGGATGATGCCCAGGCAAAGCTCGATGTGGATTTTGCCCTCGACAAGCTTGGCTACACCAAAATCGCCGTTGTTCATGACAAAGGCGACTACGGTAAGGGGTTCGCAGAATTCGCCAAAAAGTTCCTCGAGGAATCCGGCAGGGCTGATGTGGTACTTTTCGAGGGTGTAACACCAGGTGCGGTGGACTACTCTGCCATTGTTCAGAAGATCAAGAAATCCGGTGCCGAAGCGGTCATGTTCGGCGGATACCATCCCGAGGCCTCCAAGATCGTCACCATGATGAAGAAAAAGAGACTGGAAGCCGATTTCATCTCTGACGACGGAGTAAAAGACATCACCTTTATCAAAGTTGCCGGTAAATATGCCGAGGGCGCCTACGCTTCCGGACCGATGGATACTTCCAGCAATCCTCTGTCCAAAGACGCGGTGGCTGCCCA
>CBFCWR010000495.1:0-1628 GCA_965601575.1 uncultured Desulfofustis sp.
ATTCCCTGCCAATCTGGTGTCGGCACAGAGTCGATCATCGGGGACTGGAGGAAAAACCAGAAGGAGGTTACCCATGGCAAACGCGAGTGTTAAAGAGATGCTGCAGGCGGGCCTGCATTTCGGCCACCAGACCAGACGCTGGAACCCGAAAATGAAACCTTATATCTATGGGCCGCGCAACGGCATCTATATCATCAACCTGGATATTTCCAAGCGCATGTTCGACCAAGCATGCGATTTTATTTCCAACGAAATAGCCGGTGGCGGAACGCTGCTCTTTGTCGGCACCAAGCGACAGGCCCAGGCAATTATCCGTGAAGAAGCAAGGCGCTGCAATATGTACTACGTTGATCATCGCTGGCTCGGCGGTATGATGACCAATTTCCAGACCATCAAAACCAGCGTCGAGCGGCTCAAGTCCATCGAATCGATGCAGGCAGATGGCTCCATCAATAAGTTTCCTAAGAAAGAAATTCTGATGATGGAGAAGGAGCGGGTGAAACTGGAGCGCAACGTCGGCGGCATCAAGGATATGAGGGTCCTCCCAAGCGCCATTTTCGTGGTCGATCCCAAAGCTGAGGCGATTGCCGTCAACGAAGCCAGAAAGCTCGGTATTCCGATTGTTGCCATCACCGACACCAACTGCGATCCGGACGGCATCGATTATCTGATACCTGGCAATGACGATGCCATCAAGGCCATCAAACTGGTCAGCCACTACGTGGCCGAGGCTGTCCTCCAGGGACAGGCGATGCGTGACGGTGAAGAAGCCTCTGAAGAGGCGCTGGAAGCGGCAATGGCCGACGCCGAGCAGGATAGCGCAGTTGAAGACGCCGGGGCCGGGGAATCAGACGACTCTGCCGAATAGCCCAGCTGTTACTCACCAGCATGAGTTGAAGGAAGAATCAAAGGGGCCGATATCTTAGAGCCCCTTTTCGTAATCGCAAAGCTTCACTGAGTCGTGTTCAAGCTCTGCGACCCCTGAACAAATTTTTACATAATTAAACGATAAGAGGACCTGCATCGACTGGCGAAGCGGTGCAGCCACGTACGGAGGAATATCATGAAGATTACCACTCAGATGGTAAAAGATCTGCGCGACAAAACCAGTGCTGGAATGATGGATTGCAAAAAGGCCCTGAGTGAAACCGACGGAGATATGGAAAAGGCGGTTGACCTGCTTCGCAAAAAAGGTTTGGCAGTTGCCGCCAAGCGCGCGGGACGGGCCACTTCCGAAGGTGTTGTAGAGACCTATATTCACGCCGGCGGCAAACTAGGTGTCATGATCGAACTCAATTGTGAAACTGACTTTGTCGCAAAAACTGACCAGTTTCGTGAACTGGCCCGCGATCTCGCCATGCACATTGCCGCTTCCAACCCGGTGTCAATCGATCGCGACAATGTACCTGCCGATGTTTTGGCCCGGGAGAAGGATATTTACGTTCAGCAGGCACTGGAATCGGGCAAGCCTGAGAATATCGTGGAGAAGATCGTCTCCGGTAAAATTGATAAATTTCTTGCTGAAATCTGTTTGCTCGAGCAGAAGTATGTCAAGGATCCCGATCTCAGCGTTCAGGATCTTCTAACCGACTGTGTGGGTAAAATGGGCGAGAATATTTCCGTAAAAA
>CBFCWR010000496.1:0-1616 GCA_965601575.1 uncultured Desulfofustis sp.
TCCGCTCCACAGGACATATTACGACGGCATTGATTCCCACGGTACCTATCAGCCTTTTGCACCGGATGCTGATTCACTGGTGCCTCCTTTCCTGCCCATGGGCGGCAAAACCCTGGTCCGTCAAACTTCTTCCTCACATGGCCCGGACGGCTTTATTACCTCTGAGCCGGAACTCCTCCAAAGAGGGATCAGCAGAATGCGTGACAAACTTCTCAAAGACAGAGATGCGTTGTCCCTCCATCGTCTGGATAGCGATCCCGGGGCGGATATCCTGCTCATCGTCTATGGAGTCACTTCGCGGGCAGCAAAGGACGCGGTGCGAACACTCCGTAAACGGTCGTATCGTCTCTCCCTGCTTATTCTTCTGACCCTCTACCCGGTTCCGGAGAGGCTTCTGCGAGAAGAAATTTCCAAGGTTTCCCGGGTTATCGTGGTGGAAATGAACCTGGGCCAATATGTGAGAGAAATCGAAAGAATGAGCGGCGCCATCGAGGTTGAATTCTTCGGCAAGATGAATGGGGAGTTGATTTCCCCAAAAGAAATAGTGAGGGTGATCGAGTCATGACCAGTCTTCTGAACCCGGATCGCCCCGCGTTCTTCTGCCCCGGCTGTTCCCATGAATTTGTGGTGAAGGCCCTGGATAAAAGTTTCCACCATCTCGGGCTCTCCGGTGACCAGATTGCCATTGTCACCGACATAGGCTGCTCTGGGCTATTTGATACCTTTTTCACTACCCATGCCCTGCACGGGCTCCACGGCAGGGCATTGACCTATGGTACCGGACTGAAACTCGCCTGCCCCGAGCTTACGGTAGTGGTCATCATGGGAGACGGTGGACTGGGCATTGGCGGGGCCCATGTGCTCAGCAGCTGTCGAAGGAACCTCGACCTCTGTCTCCTGGTCCTGAACAATTTCAACTACGGGATGACCGGCGGGCAATGCTCGGTCACCACCCCCACCGAAGCTTCCACTTCCTCGGGTTTTCTCGGACAACTTGAAGCACCGCTTGACATCTGCACGGTTGCCGAGGCGGCCGGCGCCTCCTGGATAGATCGATTGCCGGCCACGGCTTCCGATCTGCCGGAGAGAATATGTCAGGCAATTTCGTTCGATGGTTTTTCCATCATGGACATAATGGGGATATGTCCCGGACGGTTCAGTAAAAGAAACCGGCAGGCCAGGAAACTAATAACCTCCTTGTCTGAAAGCTTCGAGAAAAAAAGCACACCCCAATCCCAAACCATTCGGCCTGAATTCGGCAAGGCTTACCGGCAGCGCAGCAAAGCATTACCGCCACCACTTCCTCTACGTCCTGTAGCCTGCAAGTCAAAAGTTGAAGACTCGCACAAGATGCAGATACTGCTGTTAGGTGCTGCCGGCCAACGGGTCAACACTGCCGCAGAGGTTCTCTGTCTCGCGGCATTGCATGGCGGTCTCTATGCTACCCAGAAAAACGATTATCCGATCACCGTTCTGAGAGGGCATTCGATCAGTGAAGTGATAGTGAGCTCCCGCGAGATTGGATTCACCGGGATCGGTGAGCCGGACATCATACTTGCCCTGGCTGACGAGGGAGTCGAACGGCGGAAAAACACCATTCGCCAGGCCAAGACCGA
>CBFCWR010000497.1:0-1571 GCA_965601575.1 uncultured Desulfofustis sp.
TGAGGGAGGTGCATCAGCCCGTCCTTCTCGAAGAAGCGGTTGGCATGCTGAAGGTAATCCCGGGGGGGGTTTACATGGATGGCACCTTCGGGCTCGGCGGGCATACGAGGGAAATTTTGAGGAGATCGGCGCCCGACGGGAGAGTAGTCGCCTTCGACTGGGACGAGGAAGCCATCAGCCTGGGGCTTGAGAATGTTGGCAGCTGCCGCGATCGGCTTCATGTGGTACGGCGAAATTTCAGAGAAATTGATCGCGGTCTGAAGGAAGCGGGCATAGAGGTGGTGGACGGTATTCTTATCGATATCGGTCTCTCATCCCTGCAGCTCGAGGCTGAGGGGCGCGGCTTCAGTTTCAATCGGGACGAACCGCTTGATATGAGGATGGATCGGCGCCGACCGGTCACCGCAGCGCAGATCGTGGCCGATTCAACGGAAGAAGAACTGGCCGACATCTTCTACTACTACGGTGATGAGAAGCAGGCCAGAAGGATTGCCGCAGCCGTCGTTAAGCAGAGAAAGAAGAAAATCATCGAGATGACAGGAGAATTGGCCCAGATCGTCGGAAGAGCAGTTCCAAAAAGATTTCATCCGACCAGGATTCATGTGGCCACCAGGGTGTTTCAGGCACTTAGGATCGCTGTCAACGAGGAGCTGGTCAATCTTGGCGAGATCCTGGAAAAGGCACCGGATCATTTGAAGCCGTCCGGCAGGATCTGCATCATCTCATTTCATTCGTTGGAAGATCGAATTGTCAAACGGAAATTGGCCGCAAACCCGCATTTGAGCGTGGTTACAAAAAAGCCGATTACTCCGGGTGGCAGTGAAATAAAAAGCAATCCGCGAGCAAGGAGCAGTCGCCTGCGAGTGGCCGAAAGAGCAGCGTAACAGGGGGACCAGATGAGCTACCAGAACTCCATCAGAATCGTGTCGCACGGACCGCTCGATACGAAGATCAGGCAGCAACTCCGAAGGAAAAAAGCGTTAGGCCTGCCAGGCGGCACGGCCCTCTGGCTGGCCGCCTCCAAAGTTGCCCTGGTGGTGGTCTTTATCGCCTTCTGCATCAATCTCTGGCTCAATTTTACCATCACCCGCGGTGAACAGCAGATACAGGCAATAGAAGCGGCCCGACATCAGCTCAAAGAAGACCAGATTATACTACTGGCACAGCGAGCCAACCTGATGTCGGAAAAACAGGTACTCAAACGAGCAGGGGAAGAGCTGGCGCTGTTCGTCCCCGGGGAAAAGCAGGTATTCAAACTCAGGTAAAGTGGAGAAATGGGCAAGCGGTCCCGTCTGCGTACTCAAAACGTCGGACGACGGCGGCTGGTTGTTCTGGTTGTCCTTCTTGCTGCGGTTGCAGCAGTGTGGGCCTGGCTTGAGAGCGAACGAGCGCTGCTTCTCTGGGAGCAGGTCGGTAGAACGTTTGATCAGGGAGAGAATCAGTCGGTAACCGATCAAGAGGTAATCAGGGGTACGATATACGACAGAAACTATAAAGAATTCGCCATCTCCTACGAGCGGGTGTCCGTGTACGCCAATATCCGAGAAATCGAGGACGTCAATCAGGTGATC
>CBFCWR010000498.1:0-1562 GCA_965601575.1 uncultured Desulfofustis sp.
TTCCGATTCTTGATGTTGCCCGTGGCGGAAAAGCTTTATCTTCACCCTACGATGGTTACTTTTGCGTTCGGTGTGATGCAGGTTTCACCCTTATCAGGATAAACACACGATATTGATTAACCATCTGATTTCAAGAATAAAATTGACAAACATTAGAGAGGACTAAAATCTATGAGATCGCTGAATTTAATGACCAAGGCAGTGGTTGTCGGCGCTTCGCTGCTGCTGGGTGCGGGCTCGTTAAATGCTGCTCAGATAGTTCACGATGCTGAATTCCTCAAACTGCAGGAACAACACCAGGAAAAGTGGAATGCAGAAGATAAACTGCTCGACGCAAAACTGGCCGAGCTGAAAGCAAAATTCGGCAAATCACCTAATATCATTCATCTTATCTGGGATGATTCTGGTTATGGAGACGTAGGCAGCCCATTGTTGACCAGAATTCACGGGGTAGACACGCCCAATATCGCCAAAATGGCCGATGAAGGTATTGCCTTTACCAGAATGTATACGGAGCCTTCCTGCACCCCGACCAGGGCGGCTGCACTGACCGGTCGTCATCCGATTCGATCCGGCATGTTTCAGGTTATTTTCCCGATTCATGGCATCGGTTTGCCGGCCGAGGAAGTGACCATTGCGGAGATCCTTTCCGAGGCAGGGTACAGTACGGCTTTTTTCGGCAAGGCTCACCAGGGGGACATCGAAGAGAGCTATCTGCATAACCAGGGATTCGATGAAGCCCTCTTTTCCACCTACAATCAATTTGCTTCTCAGTTTTTCAATGAGGATGGCGAGCTTCTCCGTTTCACCATTGGGTACACCAGGGACGAGTGGGATCAGCACGGCTACGCGATTGACGAGAAATTCCGCTATTCCGGGGATGACATCGTCTGGGCGGTTGAGGGAAAGAAAGGGGAAAAAGGAACCCGCTGGAACAAAGACCTCTCAATGGAAGAGCAGGTGCGCTTTACTGAGGAAACTCACGCCCGCACAATTCAATACATCAAAGATCACGCTCAGTCTGACAAGCCGTTCTACCTTGACTATTGGTTCCACGGACCTGATCTCGCGAGAAAACCCCGCCTGGGACGAGAGGCGAACAGCGCCAGAGGCAATGGATTTGGTGATTTTGTAGAAGCAATGGATGTAAAGGTCGCTGAGGTTATTGCCGCGGTTAAAGAGGCGGGAATTGCCGAAAACACCCTGATTATCCTTCAGGCCGATAATGGACCGATGAAGGAAATCTTCCCCGAGGAAGCGCATCAATCCATGTTTTCAGGCGGCAAGGGGTCATTTCTTGAAGGCGGTGTCCGTGTGCCTGCATTTGCCTGGTGGCCAGGGGTTATTGAACCGCGATCGGTTGTCGGAGACATTATTCATGTGAGTGATCTGTTTACCACTTTTGCACGACTCGGCGGCGCTCTTGATAAGATCCCAACCGACCGGGTAATAGACGGCGTGGATCAAACCGCTCTTCTGCTTAATGGGGACGGTCATAGTCGTCGTGATTATGTCCACATCTATGCCGGGCCCAACTATGCCGCAACGGTAAAACAGCAGTT
>CBFCWR010000499.1:0-1549 GCA_965601575.1 uncultured Desulfofustis sp.
TGGGAAGTTTCGCTTCAGGGATAAACATCGTATCGAAGCGACCCGGATGCGAAACCACCCCGAGACAGTTGGCCCCGAGAAATACCGTTCCCCCGCCTTCTTCCTTATGAGCGCGCGCGATTCTCTCGCTCACCTGAGCGCCTCGGGTAATTGATTCGACAGTTTCACCCATACCGCCGGCAATCAGCAGCACCGCTTCGGCGCAGTCATGACCAATTATCTGGTCAACCAAATCGGGTATTTGTTCGGAACCGACAGCAACGACCAGAAGATCGAGCTTCACATCCAGAGAACCAAGATCGGCAACACAGCGAATCCCCTCAAATTCCTCAATGCCAGGACGAACAATACGCATGTCACCCGGCTTAAAACCGTTAGCGAGGATGTTCTGAACTATAATACGGCCGAAATTTACTCGAGAGATGGATACGCCAATGACGCCAATGGTGCGGGGATGCAGCAGATTTCCTATCTTATGGTAGGGGCGGGCAGGAGGAAGCGGATCTGATCTGGAAAAATGGCACAAACCATCCAGCGGCACCATCAGATAGTCACTGAAGGCAAAAGGGTTGATCTCCAGTTCGTCGATCACATAAGGGGCTACAGGGTTCTCCGGCGAATAATAATTTGCCATCTCAATGAATGAAGACAGACACTCAATGAGCTGCTCGTCGGTAACTATGCGCCTCTGTCCCCGGGTCAGGCCGGCAAGTTTTTTGTAGCTGATGGTCTGACGGAAAAGCTCGAAGAAGCCAATACCATCAGTCATTGTGGTCGAAGCGGCAACAATGGCCTGCCCCTTCCTGAACCGCTCGCCATAGAGCTCCGTGTCGATACCGCCAAGCCCGGCGCTGACAATCATGCCGAACTCCCTGGAATTGCGGATACCGACAATCATCTCGTTGCCGAAGGCTTCAGAGTCGGGCGGCATGAACTGGACCAGCAGAACTCCCTGAACATCATCCGCTAAGGCACGGCGAAGTTCCTCGCCGTAGAGCTTTCTATACGGACCAGCGCTCTGATCTGGAGTAGTGTCGAGGTGCCGTCCATAATTTTCCGGTACCTCGTACATCATCCGACGCCAGGCTGAACGGATTTTGTCAGGCCTGTTCTCAACGATCCTGACCCCGCCGAACTCCGATTTGTGGACGATTGAAGAGGAGACGATTTTCAGCACCACACGATCGCCATCCATACTGCCCAAGACTTCATTACTGGGGCGAGAGCCCTTTTCCAGAAAAACTGTTTTGGGTGGTGTCTCTGCACCTGAATGGCGCAGCAGTTCGTAACATTCGTGTTCGTAGAGGAAATCCCTGCCGTTCTCTTCGGCCTTGCGAAACAGATCGGTGATACTCTGGAACTCTATGTTGAGATTGGAATCGGCGCGGTGATGGGGTGCATCTGCGTCCATGGCCGCTCAGCCCTGCCCCCGAAGCTTGCGGCAGTCGCCGACCCTGATGGTCAGCTTGATCCGGTCGAAATACTCGAGTATGGGAATGGAAAATTTTCTGGTCAAGCCGCTCAAAGTTTTGAACCGCGGAGCGTCGAT
>CBFCWR010000500.1:0-1545 GCA_965601575.1 uncultured Desulfofustis sp.
CGGCCGGTCATCATGAACTGCAGCATTGCTGACTGACCCAGCACGTCTTGCAGTATCACCCGGTCAGGCCTTACGTGGAGATAACTGGAGCCAGGAATCATTTCCTGATTTTCAGGATCATCCAGATGCCCGAGCAGTATTTTGTCGGCCAGGGTCAAGGGACGGCCGAGCCGGCGGCGCACAACCGCCAGGTTCTTCTCCATGGTTTTGTAGACGCTGGACACAAATTCCGGGGTAGATTCTAGACTAGTCATCAATAACTCCTCCGCGCTGAGAAAGGGATTTTAAAAGATTCCATTAACTAGTAAGATCGGATGTGCTGATTTTCAAACATTTTCTTGGTATGTCAACGCTGGCTGCAATGAGTGCAAAACCCCCCTGCATATCCCCATCATGGGGCTGGGAAAAAACGGACTCGATCCTGCTGATAGTAATCGCAGCTGCCGTTCTGCTCGTCAATGGCTGCGCCCGGTTACCGGACAATTCCGGCCGCTCGACTTCATTTGCGATCCAGCCCGACGAAACCTCGCCCATTTTTCAGGAAGCATCCAGAATGCTTGGACCGGACCCGGACGAGAACGGTTATCTTCTGCTCGGCGACGGTCTCGATGCTTTTGTGGCCCGCGCGGTGCTGGCCGATCTCGCGGTGAAGAGCATCGATACCCAATACTATCTGCTGCATGACGATGTGGTGGGCCGCCTGTTTGTCGATCGCTTGCTCAAAGCAGCGGATAGGGGAGTGAGGGTCAGACTGCTGGTGGATGACATGGACATGGCGGGACGTGACATGAGCAGTGCATTGCTTGATTCCCACCCCAACATAGAAGTTCGAATGTTCAACCCGTTTGGCCGCAATACCGGCCGACTGTTCCAGTATATCAGCGGTTTCAACACCCTTACCCGTCGATCTCACAACAAGTCTTTTACGGTCGATTCCATCGCCACCATCGTCGGCGGCCGAAACATAGGCAATGAATATTTCGTCGCCGACCCGGCTTTTGCCTTCCTCGATCTTGATGTCCTGGCGGTTGGTCCCGCGGCCGCACTGGTGGCTGGCTCCTTCGACCTCTACTGGAACCATGAATTGAGTTATCCGATCTCATTGCTGACCGATGCTCCGCCGACGCCTGAGCAGGTCAAAAACAAGAGGGCCGCCTTCAAAGAGTACATTGAGCAGCAGCGGGATACGGTTTATTACACACAACTGACCGAGTCCAACCTGGCCAGGGCTCTCAAGGGATTCAGGGTCGAGTTGAATAAAGGCAAGGGCAGGGGAGAGGTGGTCTGGGACCATCCCGACAAACTGTTGAGCTACGGTGATAAATCGAACCTGATGATGGCTGACCTGCTGTCTTACCTCGAAGGCGCCGAACAGGAACTGGTCATCATCTCTCCCTATTTCATACCGGGAAGGGCCGGTGTGGACTTTTTCAGGAAGCTGCGGGACAGAGGGGTGAGGGTGGTGATATTTACCAACTCACTGTCATCAACCGATGTGTCCGTGGTCCATGCCGGCTATGCCAAATATCGGCATGAACTTCTGAA
>CBFCWR010000501.1:0-1536 GCA_965601575.1 uncultured Desulfofustis sp.
CTTCTTCGATCACTCTTCTGCACAAATCCAGATATTGCTTCATACCTTCCTCTGCTGATTAGATAAGATTGCCGATGCCGCTGCGCCTCACGTATACCCAAACAGGCGAGTGCATGGGTGTAAAACTTCGATTTCAGGCCGAGGCGATTGATTGGCACCTGGGGGATGTGTACATGAAAAGTTTAGGTCAGCTTCTTGATTGTCAAGAAACTTAATTTGATCAATCCAATGCCTGCTCCTTTGCTCGCTGCGCCGCCTTGAATGCTGTCTATTACTGAGTGAGCCCCAGCGTTTAGATGTCTCTTTTTATCAGATATTGGATAATTTTCTGGTATAATTCAGTGAGGAACGAAAGTGGGTTTGTTATTTTCGTGTTGGAGAGCTGGATGCCCGTACAATCACGCATCCTCACACAGCCATGTATCTATCAGACCAGACCAGCGATCTGTCCTCCCTCCCTGCTGCCCGTGCCTGTCATCTCGGCATGGATCTGGGATCGACTACCGCAAAAATTGTCCTGATCGACCCCCTCAATAACATAATTTTCCAGCGCTACGATCGACACCAGGCGGAGGTCCTTTCAACGCTGCTCACCATGCTCGAGGATCTTCAACGGATATCTGAAAACCTTACGGTTCATCCTGTTTTTACCGGTTCTGCGGGTATGGGCCTGGCTGAGCAGACTGGTATACGATTCATTCAGGAAGTGGTGGCACAGTCAGAAGCGGTGGGTATGTTTCATCCCGATTGCCGTATGTTGATCGATATTGGCGGAGAGGATTGCAAGATGATATTCTTCGACCAGCGCTCACGTCCCGACATGCGGATGAACGGTAATTGCGCCGGTGGTACCGGTTCATTCATCGACCAGATGTCATCGCTGATCGATGTTCCATTGTCAGGCCTCGACGAGTACGCCCGGAACAGCAGGATCGACCACGAAATCGCCTCGCGTTGCGGAGTGTTCGCCAAAACAGATATCCAAAACCTGATCAATACCGGCGCCGAGAAAAGCGACATCGCCCGATCTGTCTTCAAAGCGGTTGCCTGCCAGGTCGTCACTTCCCTGGCCAGGGGTCGAAAGATAGAAGGACCGGTCATGCTCACCGGCGGCCCGCTCTATTTCTTCCAAAGTTTACGCACCGCCCTGCTCGATGTTTTGAACCTCCCGGCAGACTATGCCATTCTGCCGACCGAATCACTCATATACCCAGCCTATGGTGCCGCCCTGAGTCTCGATCACAACAAAGATGAGGAATTCAGCGTCAACCAGCTTATCGAGACCTTGCGAAAGAGGGTGCGTAAATCAGAGCTTTCGGACTGTCATCCGCCACTTTTCAGGAGCCCCGAAGAATACGCGGTCTGGTCTGAGAAGAAAGCCCGCCAGCGGGTGGAATCGATCCCTCTCTCGGAGGCACCAGCAGGCGAGTTCCATCTCGGTATCGATGCAGGCTCTACCACTACCAAAATGGTGCTCATCGACGATCGTAGCCGGGTTTTATTCAAGTATTATTCTTCAAATCGCGGCGACCCGCT
>CBFCWR010000502.1:0-1529 GCA_965601575.1 uncultured Desulfofustis sp.
GTGATATTGGGAAGGAAAATACGTCGAGTGTGGAGATTGTATCATGTGGAAAGATCTGGATATTTCCCTTGACAAGGCGACGACTTTGAAGGACATGCCAACCGAAGAAAACCTTGGGTTCGGCAGATACTTCACCGATCACATGTTCCTTATGGAATGGAACCGTGAGCAGGGGTGGCATAATGCCAAGATAGCGCCTTACAGATCGTTTTCCATGGATCCCGCCTCCACTGTTCTGCATTACGGTCAAGCCATTTTCGAGGGTCTCAAGGCCTATCGGGGGAAAGATGACCAGATTTATCTGTTTCGACCCGCTGACAATTTCGAACGGATGAATACGGCCGCGGCTCGGATGAGCATGCCCCGATTCCCGGTGGAGCAGGTGCTCAAAGCTCTCAAAGGGTTGGTGTACCTGGATAGCCGGTGGGTTCCTTCGGCCCAGGGGGCGTCACTCTATCTGCGTCCGACGATGATCGGTGTCGATCCGTTTCTGGGTCTGAAACCGGCTGACAATTACCTGTTCTACATCATCATGAGTCCCGTTGGCGCCTATTACGCAGAAGGCTTTTCCCCGACCAGGATCTGCGTCTGCACCGACTATGTGCGGGCGGTCAAGGGCGGAGTCGGCGATGTGAAAACGGCAGGCAATTACGCCGCCTCTATGCTCGCTTCTGAACAGGCCAATGAGCGCGGCTGTACGCAGGTGCTCTGGCTCGATGCCTGCGAGCGCAAATACGTGGAAGAGGTGGGAACTTCAAATATTTTTTTCTCCATTGATGACAAGCTGATTACCCCTCCGCTGTCAGGATCGATTCTGGGCGGCATTACCCGAAATTCTGTGATCAAGCTGGCACAGAGCTGGGACATTGAAGTAGAAGAGCGGCCGGTTGCCATTGATGAAGTCATCGAAGCCTCACAAAACGGCAGTTTACAGGAGAGTTTTGCCACCGGAACGGCGGCGGTCATATCGCCTGTCGGGGAGCTCATGTATGGCGATAGCTCCTACCCGATTAACAATGGTGAAACTGGACCGCTCTCTATCCGTTTATATGAGGAATTACAGGCCATTCAATACGGCCATAGAGAAGATCAGTTCGGTTGGCGGGAGAAGGTCGGCTGATAACCGATTTTACTCACGTTCAACTGCTAATTTAAACATTAAAACAGTCACATAAGGTGTCATGCGGGGCGACTGCAAAAAAAAGGCAGTCGCCCCTTGATTTTTAAACGAGCACGACTATATTCTGTCCTGTTCAAAATTAGGCCGGATTTGCGGTCAGATAAATAGGGGTTGTGCCCATTAGGGACAGCCAAAGTAAAACTCTTAAATGGTACTAAGTAGTATAGGAGGAAACAATGAAAATTCGTCCGTTGAATGATCGACTTCTTGTTCAGAGACTTGAGGAGGAAGAAACAACTTCTGGTGGCATCATTATTCCAGACAGCGCAAAAGAAAAACCGGCTCAAGGAAAGGTCGTCGCAGTTGGTCCCGGTAAAGTAAACGATGCAGGTGAGCGAGTTGAACTGCA
>CBFCWR010000503.1:0-1528 GCA_965601575.1 uncultured Desulfofustis sp.
GCAGGGCGGTGGCGGTACAGCTGCACAAAAGGGCAGCCAGCATCACTAATACTAGTGTTCGTAAAACTCCTGTCATAGCAACCTCCGTCAAAGAGTTTTGCAACAATGCTATACATCAGCACTTAGAACGTCAACAGAGCATCCGGGATTCGATTTGATTTAACCATATACCTCTAACTTCACCCATCGGAGGATAAATGGCAGATCCGAGACCGGCTCGTCCATCCGGCGCCTCCGTTTCAATGTGTCTTCTTTTATGACACATGCTATAAAAAGAAGAGGGCAGATTCTCATACCGATTCAACCCGGCAGCGCCAATACAATTCATGACGCATCCCGAAAACCGCGACAAGTACCCCTTCAGCAAGTACCAGACGCTCCTGCTGGTGGGGGCAGGCGTCTTTTTATCGACCATGGATTCGAGCATGGTCAACATCGCCCTGCCGTTCATCATGGAAAGCTTCGGTGCGCCGCTGCGCTCTGTCCAATGGGTTGTGCTGGTCTACCTCCTGTCGATTACGGTGACCCTGTTATTCTGGGGAATCGTTGCCGATCGCTTTGGCAAATTCAGGATTTATCTCATCGGAATCCTGATATTTTTGTCATCGTCGTGTGGCTGTGCCCTGGCCTCGAGCCTGACCTTGCTGATCATTCTCCGCGCTGTTGAAGGTCTGGGGGCGGCGATGCTGATGGCGGCCGGCCCGACCATAATCAGGGAGGTGTTCCCAAATCATCAGCTTGGCAGAGGGCTGGGTCTTGTAGGTATCGCCACCTCGGCCGGCCTGATGAGCGGGCCGCTGGTCGGCGGTCTGCTGATCACCGCTTTTTCGTGGCGGGCGATATTTCTAGCCTGCATTCCCGTGGGCATCCTGATGATAGCAGGCGGGGTGTGGGTGATGAGAAATGGCCAGCCCCAGCCGGTTCAGACTCCCGCGCGATCATTCGACTGGCGGGGGGCCGCACTCTGGGCGCTGCTGATTGGCTCCCTGGTGCTCTATGCCCACTTTCTGCCGCTGATGTCCATAGGGGGACGAGTCGCGGGCGGTGGCGGGCTCGCAGTGCTTGGTCTTCTCTTCTATTATTCGGAAACAACGAGGGAATCAAACATCTTACCCCTCCATCTCTTTCCTAAAAATTATTATCATATAGGTTTGATTACCGCGTCTTTATCGTTTGCGGTGCTCTTTGGCATACTCATTCTCATGCCCTTCTACCTGACTCATATAAAGGGGTTGAAGGCCAGCCTGGTGGGTACCGTGATGATGGCGGTTCCGCTCACCCTGTTCGTGGTTTCGCCGACTGCGGGAATGCTCTACGATCGGGTCGGCAGCCGTTATCTGACCACCATCGGTCTTTCCATCTGCACCGTGGCCCTGCTGCTGCTCTCGACTATTGATCAGGCCACCGGGCTGGCGTTGATTTTCTTCTGCCTGGCTCTGCTTGGTATGGGGCAGTCAATGTTCCTGGCACCGAACACGGCTTCGTTGCTGTCGCGTATTCCGGAGGTGGATGCGGGTATCACATCGGG